>CAZZAQ010000024.1:1312-15108 GCA_964652165.1 uncultured Bifidobacterium sp. | reverse complement strand
CACCGGGACGGTGCGAGAACTCGCAGGCGCGGACGCCTGCGCTACGGGATCCAGCAACTTTGTCACTGGCCCGGCTGGGCCGGGGGCGTGCTCCCACCACACGGCGAGCCCCTCACTGGCACCCCGGGCAGACGCCGAAGAATTCGAGGTGATGGGTCACGGACTTGAAACCGTTGCGCCGAGCGATGCGCTGCTCGAGTTCCGTTGGGAAGCAATCTTCGATCTCGACGACCTGGGAACATTCCACGCACACCAGGTGGTGATGATGGCCGTCATCGCCTTCTTCAAGCAGCTCGAAGCGCGCGCCGCCGCGGCCGAAGTGGAACCGCTTCACCATGCCCATCTCCTCGAGCAGGTGCATGGACCGGTAAACCGTCGCCAGATCGCAATCGCCCGCCCCCAATTCGCTGAAGATCTCCCGGATGCTCAACGGATGGGGATGGCGCCGCAGGATGCCGAGAATCGCCTGGCGCGGGCCGGTGACCTTGCGCGATTTGCGCCGGAGGCGCGCGGCCAACTCGGACACTCCGGTGGCGCGGGCGGATGGATTGGAGTGTCCTTCGCTCATGTTGAACGGGCCGTGGTCGGCCGGTTGAAGGATGCGTCGCGCAGGCGTCCGGCCACGAGAGTCACGACGAACAGTCCGAGGGATGCCAGCACGATGGCAGCGCCGCAAGGCACGTTCAGGTGCCAGGCCAGCACGATACCGCCCATGCCGCCCAGCAGGCCGGCGACGACGCTCAAGACAATCTGCTGGCGGAGATTGCGGCTGAGATTGCGCGCGGCGGCCGGCGGAATGACGAGCAGGGCGGTCACCAGAATGATTCCCAGCAACCGAATCGTCAGCGCGACGGTGAGCGTGAGCACGAGCACGAAGACGTAGTTCAACCGTCGCACCCGCACGCCGCAGACGCGGGCGATTTCCTCGTGCGCGGTGAGCAGGCTCAAGTCGCTCAGGCGCCAGAAAAACCCGGCACCGATGACCAAGAACATCGCCGCGGCCTGCCAGACATCGGGCCAGCCAACGGCCAGAATATCGCCAAAGAGGAAGCCGTGCAGGTCACCGGGCCTGGTCTTGAGGAGGTTCAGGATTACAATTCCCGCCGCGACCGAACCCGAAAGCAGCAGCGCCATGATGGAGTCCGTCACCAGGGAGGTATTTTCTTTCAGCCAAAAGATCGCCGCCGCGACGGCCAGGCTGACCGCGATGAGCGGAAGGGTCGGGTCCACCATCCCGAGCCACACCCCGAGCGCCACTCCAGCCAGGCCGGCGTGCGAAATGGTGTCGCTGAAAAACGCCATCCGCCGGGCGGTCACGAACACACCGAGCAACCCGCACAGTGGCGCGAGAAAAACCGCCGCCAGAAAGGCTCGTTGCATCCAGACTTCAGTGAGCATGATGATGGTGGTAGGGAGAAACGTGGATGCCGAATGCTTCTTTGAGCGACTCTGCGCTCATGACTTCCTCCGGTGTGCCTTCACAACAGATGACCCCGTTGAGGGCGTACACGCGGTGGGCGTGGCGGCAGACCATCGAAAGGTCGTGCGACACGAGCACCACGGTCATGCGGTTGCGTTGCTGGATGCCGGCAATGAGGTCATAGAATGTTTCCTCGCCCGGTGCGTCAACGCCGGCGGTCGGCTCGTCGAGCAGGAGCAGCTCGGGCCGTCGCAGCAGGCTGAAGGCGATGAGGACGCGCTGGAGCTGGCCGCCGGACAGGCCGGCGAGCGGCTTGTCGAGGAGGGTTTCAACGCCTATGTCGGCCAGCGAGGCGCGGAGCAGCTCGTCCGTCCGGCGTTTCGACAGCCAGAACCAGTGGCGCGTTTCGCGCAGGCGCAAGGCGAGGAATTCGCGGACACTGAGCACGAAGCTGCGCTCCAGTTCGAGCCGCTGCGGGACGTAGCCAACCCGCGGCAGCGCCTGACGAAGGTCTGGCTCGCCCAGCAACTGGATTTCGCCGCTCTGGATCGGCTGCAGACCGAGCAGCGCGCGCAATAGCGTGGTCTTGCCGGAGCCGTTGGGGCCGATCAGCGCGATGAGCTGTCCGGCGGGCACGCGGAGGTTCACGCCGCGCAGGATGGGCAGGCCGCCGAGTTGGACGCGCACGTCGCGGACCTCTATGGCGGGCGCGGCCAATTCGCGCGCCGGCTCACCGTGCGGTTGGTCGTGCAGGTGCATGATCACTTGAGGGCTTGTTGCAAAGCGCGGAGATTGCGTCTCATTCCCTCCTCGTAGGCCGACGGGGTCAACGGGGACCCTTCCAGCGTGTCGAGCCTGCCGACCGAGACACCGAAATCACGGCCCAATTGGCGCGCACGGCGCCCGTGCTCGTGCGCATCGACGAACAGCACCTTGACGCCGTGCTTCTGGATCGTCGCGCGCAGCCCGCTCAGATGGGCTGGCGAGGGGTCGACTTCCGGCTGCTCTTCGATGACGCCCACGACATCCAGGCCGTAGCGGCGTGCCAGGTAGGGAAATGCATCGTGCGAAGTGATGATGGCCCGGCCCGGAAGCGTCGCGAGGCCGGCGCGCAATTCCTCATCCAGCTTCTGGAGACGCTGCGCGAAAGCGGCGGCGTTCGTCGCATAACCGGATGCGTTGGCGGGGTCCGCCTGCTGAAGCGCGACGAGGATGTTCGTGACCATGCGGCAGGCCAGGATCGGGTCGAGCCAGACATGGGGATTGGGCGCGCGACCGGCGGGTGGATCATTGCCGGTTTCAAGGTCCGCCGCGCAGCGCACGACGCGCCTGGGTCCGGACTTCTCCAGCACTTTGCCGAGCCACGGTTCCAGCCCGAGGCCGTTCGCGATGACGAGGTCCGCCCGCTCGAGCTTGCGGCGTTCGGCGAACGTGAATTGGAAGTCGTGCGCGGCGGCGCCGGGCGGAAGGAGGTTTTCGACCCTCGCAAGATTTCCCGCCACGTTGACCGTGAGGCAATAAATCGGCGGGAGAGTCGTGACGACGCGCAGCCCCGCGGCCACGGCCGGCCCGGCGAGGAACAGCGCGAGCAAGGCGCCCGTAACAAACCAATGGCGGCTGCGCTTCATGGTAGGACAGGCTTCCAGCCTGTCGCTGCGGGTATCCTGCCCGCGGAAGAAACTGGGGCTGGAAGCCCCGGAGACAGGCTGGAAGCCTGTCCTACTAGCCAGCGCTTCATGCGCATAAGATAGCGGCGTCGGTTGCTACTTGCAAACAGTTTGCAATGAGAGTTCCCCAAAAATCCCGCGAGGGCGCCTCGCGGGATGGAGATTGGCTACTTCATCAACAACATCTGCCGGGCGCGCTTGATGCTCCGGTTGAGCCGACGTTGGTAGTGGGCGGGCAGGCCGGTGTATTTGCGGGGCAGGATGCGACCGTTGTCCGTAACGAACTGCCGCAGCAGCGTCACGTTGCGGTAATCGAGGGCGTCCACCGTGAAGTCGATTTTCGGCTTGGGCCGTGGAGTGCGACGCTCCAGGCTGCGGCCACGGCGTTCTTTTTTGTCCGTGTTCGTTCTGCGAGGCATGGGAGGTTATTTGATTTCCTTGTGCACCGTGTGACGGCGGAGGCCCGGGTTGAATTTCCTGATCTCGAGCCGCTCGGGTTTAAGCTTCTTGTTCCGGGTGGTGGTGTAGCGGGAGGGAGATTTGCCTTCCTTCCTGGCCTCGGTGCACTCGATAGTGATGATCTCACGCGGCATAAATCACTCTTTTTCCTTGGCCGGCTTTTCTTCGGCCTCTTCCTCTTCCGTTTCGACTTCGTTCGATCCGACGTTGTCGATGGTGCCGAGGGCGCCGAGGCGCTTCTGGCGCAGGGCGCCTTCGCGTTCAAGCTGGGCCTGGGCCTCGACGGTGAAGCGGGTCCAGGGAATCGCGTCCAGCCGGGCGCGGGGGATCGGCTTGCCGGTCAATTCACAAACTCCGTAGGTGTCCTTCTCGATGCGCTTGAGGGCCTCCTCGATTTCGTAGACGGCGTCCTGGTCCGAGGAGAGCAGGCTGAGGGCGAAGTCACGGTCAAAGTTGTCCGTGCCCGAATCGGCCATGTGGAGGCTGTAGCCGGCCATTTCCTCGGCGGACTCCTTGGCCAGGCCATTCATCTGGTGGACGAGCCGCTCCCGGAGTTCGAGCAGATGCTGGTAGTATTTCGTCCATTCGGACTTGATCTTCACGTTGCGGCCGGGCGAGAAGCCGTCGGCACGCTTCGCTGCCCGCGTGGGCGCCAGGCCGAGGATCGCTGCCGCGGTGGCTATGGTGCGCGGCTTGCCTTTGGCCGCTGGCGTGCTTTTTTTCACAGGTTTCTTGTTCGTGCTCACGACTGATTCGGGATGGTTTGGATCGCCAAAAACAGGCTCGTCGCAGGCGAATCCGGTGCTTCTTACCCGTTCAAGAGTGCGCGAAGATAGCAAAGGAATCTGATTATGCCACAAAAATTTTCCGGAAAATGCGGACAGCGAGAGGTCTTCCAACTGGCGCTAGAGCAGGCCCGCGGTTTCAGTGAAACCGCACAGGATATTCATGCATTGCACGGCCTGGCCGGAGGCGCCTTTGAGGAGGTTGTCCACGGCGCTCATGACGAGGAGCCGGCCGGTGCGTGGATCCAGACGCCAGGCGATCTCGATGACGTTGGTGCCGGCGACGTTTTTGGTGTCCGGCAGCGCCCCGCCTTCGAGGAGGCGGACGAAAGGTTCGTTCGCATAAGCCTTGGCGTAGCAGGCGGTGATTTTTTCGCCGAGGGCCGCGGCCTGCTCCGACGTGTTGAAGTGCTGCTCGGGCGCAAGATAGAGCGTGGTGAGAATGCCGCGATTAATCGGGATGAGGTGAGGCGTGAACTGGATCGTCACGGGCCCGCCGGCGGCCAAGGTGAGTTGCTCTTCGATTTCGGAAAGGTGCCGGTGCCTGGGCACGCCGTAGGGGCGTACACTCTCGTTGCACTCGCAAAACAGGTAGTCCACTTCGGCTTTGCGCCCGGCGCCGCTCACACCGCTGAGGGAGTCGGCGATGATGCCGGTGGATTTGATCAGGCCGGCGCGCAACAAGGGCAGGACCGGCACGAGAATGCTCGTCGGGTAGCAACCGGGCGAGGCGATGAGCCGGGCGTTTCGAATCTCGGCACGGTAGCACTCCGGGAGGCCGTACACCGACTCGCTCAGGAGGCCGGGTGCGGGATGATCGTGGCCGTAGAATTCCTTGTAGCTCGCGGCGCTTTTGAGGCGGAAGTCGGCGCTGAGATCGATGACAGCGCAGCCGGCCTGCACAAGCGGCGCGGCGAATTCCGCGGCGACGCCGTGCGGCAGCGCCAGAAAAACAACTTCGGCCTGCGTCGCGAGCCGCTGGGTGTCCGGTTCGGTAAAACGAAGCTGCTGCGATCGCGCGTGGCTGGCGAACCGGGGGAAGACCTGCGCGACCGTCCGGCCGGCGCTCTGGCGCGAAGTGACGGCGGTCAGCTCCACGGCAGGATGGTTGAGCAGCAACCGGACGAGCTCCTCGCCGGAGTAGCCGGAGGCGCCGATGATGGCGACTTTTTTCATCTCAGTGATGCGTCTTCAGTATCCAGGGCTGGGTAATGAGTATTCAGTAATCAGTAATCAGTATTCAGTCATTGGCGTTCGGTGCAACTGGCGCGTTCGCCACTGGATACTGAATACTGAATACTGAATACTGATTACTCCAAAAAAAAACCGCCAGCCGGCGCCAGCGGGGTTTGTCGAAACTCGCAGCGGCTCAACGCTTGGAGAACTGGTAACGCTTGCGGGCGCCGGGCTGGCCGTACTTCTTGCGTTCCTTCATGCGCGGGTCCCGCGTGAGCAGGCCGGCGGCCTTGAGCGTCGGCCGGAGCGCCGCGTCGGCCACGAGCAGCGCCCGTGCGATGCCGTGACGCACCGCGCCGGCCTGGCCGGTGGGGCCGCCACCGGCGACCTTGACGCGGGTGTCGTACTTGCTGGCGCTTTGCGTGGCGGTAAAGGGCTGGGTGACCATGCCCCGGAGCACTTCGGTGTTGAAGTAGTTCTCGAAGGGCCGGTTGTTGATCACGATTTTGCCCGAACCCGCTGCCAGGCGCACGCGGGCGACGGCGGTCTTGCGGCGGCCGGTCCCGAGGAATTCATTGGTCTTCTCAGCCATAATCGAAAGGAATCAGTGGGCGGCCTTGAGCGGCTCGGGCTGCTGAGCGGAGTGCGGGTGCTTCGAGCCCGAGTAAACTTTGAGTTTGGTCAACAGCACGCGGCCCAGGCGGTTTTTGGGCACCATGCCGCGCACGGCGCGATGGATGAGCTCCTCGGGCTGCCGGGCGCGAATTTGGGCGACGGACCGGCGTTTTTCCCCGCCCTTCCAGCCGGAGTAAGTCATGTAAACTTTGCCGGTTTCCTTCTTGCCGGTCACGCGGACCTTTTGGGCGTTGACGACGACCACGAAGTCGCCCGCGTCCAGGTGCGGTGTGTAACTGGGCTTGTGGCGGCCCCGGAGAAGGTCCGCGACCTGGACCGCCAGCCGGCCCAGCACGGCGCCGTCGGCGTCGATGACATGCCATTTACGCTGGTCCAAGTTGACTTTCGGCAGATAGGTTTTCATTACAGACCCAAAATCAGGAGCGGTGAAGGTATCAAAGGCCAAAGGCGAGTCAACAGGCATTTTGGGCGCTCGAAGCCAATCGAAGCCAATTTTTTGTCGATTTCTGATTGACCATCGCGGCTCCTCTCTGGCGAGATGATGAGCCGCTATTTCAATGCACTCTTGAACATGCCGAAACGCGCGAGCAAAAACGGACGTGCCTCCCGTGTGTCCGGCACTACCAAGTACGACGCCCACCAGGCCGTCCTGTCCCGGACCTACGGTGCCCTGGCAGGCCTACGCCGGGAATTGGCCGACTCGAAGTCCCGCGTCGCCGAGCGCGAGGACCTTCTTCGACTGTTCGCCGGCTGCGCGGATTCGCAGCGGGCGTGGCTGTTGCTGGAGGACTACTTCGAGAAGCTCTCGCTTTCGCGGCGGGACTTCGCCGGCCAGGATTGGTGGCCGCGCGTGGTCGCCGTGCAGGGCAAGGCCCGACTGGACGAAGTGGCGATGCTGTTCCTGCGCGCCAACCGTCCCCTGCCGACGGAGCTGCTCTCGCACGCCAACCCGGCCCGCTTCGCCGAGATCGAGCAGGCCGAGCACGAGCAAAGACGCCTGACGGAAATGGAGCACTGGCTGTTCCCGCCCGCGCCGGCGCACCTGGACAGCCCCCGGGCGGCGTTGCGCGTCGTCTGTTCGCTGCAACCCGCCAAGGACCATCCCGCCTTGCACGCGCTCAAGGTGCGGTTCAGCCTGTTTCGCCCGCGCACGGGGGAAAAAGTCCGGCCGTTGTCGGAGGTCATCGATCTGACGACGCGCGCCACGCATGAGCAGGAGCTTTTTCCGCCGCAGGACTGGGAATTCATCCAGTGGCTCACCGAGGCGTTCGGCGAGGATGCCCCCGACAGCGAGAGCCTGACGCTTTCCGGCCTGGACCTTCTCCAGTGGCTGGCGCGCTGGGGTCACAGCCCGCGCCTGGAGCTGGAGGGCGGGCACCTCGGCTTCCACGGCCAGCTCATCGAGCTTTCCCCGCACCTTGAAAACGGTTCGAGCGAGCTTTCCTTCACCCACCGGCTTACGCTTCCGGACGGGCGGGCGCATCCGCTGAGCGACGCGAAGTTTTTTTCCGGCCGCCCTGCGCTGGCGCTTTTGGGCAATACCTTTTACCTGCTGCGGAACGTCCCGCCCCCTTCGCTCCTCGAATTCTGGTCGGAAACCCCGAGCATCGCCGTGCGCAAGCTCAGCCACCGCTTCCGCACGCAGTTGCGAAAAAACCACGCGGACAACGGTGTGGACTGGGAACAGCTTTGCATCACGCACCGCGCGCTGCCGCAGTTCACCTTCGAATTGAACGAGGACACCGTGCGTCTGCGCCTGCTCGCACTGAGCGAGCGCGACCAAAGCGTGTGGCACTGGACCGGACAGGAATGGCTGGCCGACGCGCCGGACCGCAAGAAACCCGACAAGCCCGAGGTGCTGGAAGACCCCCGCCTGGAGGCCGCCGTCCAATGGCTGCGCCGGCTCGACTGGTTCACACCCGAGCAGGGCGTCTGGACCGGCGACGCCAACGAAAACTTCCTCGGCGCCCTTTCCCGCGCCTGGCCCGACAAGCCCGCCGAGGCCGAATACCTCGGCAACCCCGCCTTCCAACGTTTGTTCCTGTCGCCGCGCCAGCTCAAGCCGATGCTCGTCGTCAAGGGCAGCGGCATTGACTGGTTCAGTGTTTCGACCGAGTGGGAGCAGGAGGGGATGAAGCTCACGAACGCCGACCTCGCGCGCCTGGCCGTCGCCACGAGCCGCTTCGTGAAGCTGCCCGACGCGGGCTGGGTCGAATTGAATACCAAGGCCGTGCAGGACGCCCATGAGGCGATGGCCGATCTCGGCATCGACCAACTCGCCGCCGCCGCCGTCAAGCTGGGCCTCGAACAAGCCGCGCACCTCGACGACGCCGGCCTGAAGCGCTTTGCCGACAGTCCCGAGGCCAAGGCCCTCAAGCAGAAGCTGGCCGACTTCGAAGGGATACCCGATCTCGGATTGCCCGCCGGCATCAAGGCCGAGCTGCGCCCCTACCAGAAGGAAGGCTTCAATTTCCTCTGCCATCTCACCGACACCAAACTGGGCGGCATCCTCGCCGACGACATGGGCCTGGGCAAAACGCTTCAGACCCTCGCGTGGCTGGCATGGCTCAAGGCGCGCCACCCAAAGAACCCGCGCCCCGCCCTCGTCATCTGCCCTGCCAGCGTGCTGCACAACTGGCGCCGCGAATCCGAACGTTTCACGCCGCACATGAAAGTGCTCGTGCTCCAGAGCGGCGCCGCCCGGCACAACCTCCGCAAGCAAATTCCGCAGCACGACATCATTGTCACCAACTACGCGCTCCTGCGCCGCGACCTCGAGGACTTGCAGAAATTCACTTTCAGCGCCGTCATCCTCGATGAAGCGCAGTTCATCAAGAATCCGACGGCGCAAGTCTCGAAATCCGTCAAGCAACTCCGGTCCGGCCAGCGCCTGGCTCTCACCGGCACGCCGCTCGAGAACCGGCTGATGGACCTTTGGAGCATCACCGATTTCATCCAGCCCAGCTACCTCGGCTCGCAAGAACACTTCACCCAGACCTACGAGCCAAAAGCCGACGGCGTGGAAGGCGTGGATGCCCAGCGCATCGCCCGCCGCCGGCTGTCCGCCAAACTCCGCCCGCTCATGCTGCGCCGGCTCAAGTCGCAAGTCGCCAAGGACCTTCCCGAACGCATCGAAATCCGGCGCGACTGCGAGCTCGACGAGGCCCAGCGCAAGCTTTACCTGGCCGAACTGCGCCGTAGCCGCGACCAGGTCATGCAGGCGGTCGCCGAAAAGGGCCTCGCGAAAAGCAAGATGCACGTCCTCGCCGCGCTCACGCGCCTGCGCCAGATTTGCTGCCATCCGCAGCTCGTCGGCAACGACTCATTGAGCGGCAAGACCGACACTCTATTTGAACTGCTCGAGCCGCTGCTGCAGGAAGGCCAGAAAGTCCTCCTCTTCTCGCAATTCGTGCAGATGCTCCGCCTCCTCGAAACCGAGTGCAAGGCCCGCCAGATCTCGACCCACATGCTCACCGGCGAAACCAAGGAACGCCAAACGGTCGTGCAAAACTTCCAGGACGAAGCCAACGCCGCGGTCTTCCTCCTGAGCCTGCGGGCCGCCGGCACCGGCCTTAACCTGACCAACGCCAGCTACGTGATCCTTTACGATCCGTGGTGGAACCCCGCCGTCGAAGCGCAAGCCATCGACCGCAGCCATCGCATCGGCCAGACCCGCACCGTCCATGCCTACCGGCTCATCGCCCCCGGCACCGTCGAGGAAAAAATCTGGGAACTCCAACAGCGCAAAGCCCAGGCCATCGCTGACGTGCTCGGCGAGGAGGGCTTTGCCAGGAGCCTGTCGCAATCGGATCTCGAGTACCTCTTCTCGGAGGACTGAGCCGCGGCATGGCGGGAGAGTAATCAGTAATCAGTAATCAGTGTTCAGTCGCCTCGCTTTCGCGCAATTTCTCTTGCGTGCCAGTTGAGGGTCAGCGCCGGGATTCCCAAAAGGCAACGACCGCTTTCCAAAACTCGGGCGGCTGAGTTTGAACGTCGGTGTGCTCCGCACTGGGCGCTTCCCATAGCTTCTTGGGACCACCATAGCCGTCGAACAGGCGCCGGCCAAACTTGTCCGGCACGACTTCGTCATTGCCCGCCAGCATGACAGCCACCGGTCCGTGATAGTTTTTAAGAAATTTGTCGGAGGGAAACCGGTCCCACAACATCCAGCGCACGGGAAATATCGGCATGTGACTTTGCGCCACGGACGCGAGGTTGTTGAAGGGCGTGAATAAAAGTAAACCCCCGACAGCCTCCGGATGGGCGCCCGCCAGATACGCCGCCACGCCCGTCCCGAGAGACTCGCCCACCAAATGCACCGGGCCGTTGAAGCGAAGCAGTCCGAAGGCTTCTTCCGCGGCGGCACACAACGTTTTCTGGCTGGGCGCGCCGGGCCGGGCACCGTAGCCCGGATACTCCAGGATGAAAACGTCGAACGCCGCGGCTTGCTGCAAAGCCTTTGCGTAATCGGCGCGGTCCAGGGCGTGGCCCGCGTTGCCATGCAGGATCAATGCCCGGCCCCGCGCCGGGCCGGCGCCGTTCAAACGCATCCAGCCAATGCGCTGGCCGGCGGCGTTCGCCCACGGTTCGAAACCATCCGCTTTGGCCATCTCCAACAGGATTCTCCCCGGCGCCGTGCCTGGATGATAAATCATGCTTCGCTGCGACAGCATCACCACGATCGCAGCCAGGACATACAGACCGAGGCAAACCCAGATCATTCTTAAAATGCGGCGGCGCAGCGTTCGTTTAGGCATGGCGTGGCACTCGATTCAAACCGGTGACACCTAACAGCCCGTTCAAAAACTGTAGCGGCGCTCCATGAGCGCCGAAGAAACTGCGCATTCTGGCCCGATTTCGGCGGTCACAGACCGGCGCTACAACCCCACGTGGAGTTCTTGAACGGGCTGCTAACGTTCAAGGCAGCTCCGCCACGCGTTTCAAGTAATCAAACGAATAAAGGCCTGTGCCGTGCCCGTCGGCCCACACGGGCTGCACCGCGTAACCGCCAACAACGGGGCAGCGCAAGAGCTGAAACGCCGCCGGCGCGAGCGGCTTGGCGGGCGACTTGTAAACGTTGCCCATGACGTCCGTCTCGCCCTTGCAGCCCGCGCAAGGACAGTGGCGCCGGAGCTTTTCCAGCGGGATGAAGCTCTCGCTCCCATCATCCCACTTGATGGCGAGCTCATTGCCGATGGGCTGAATGTCAGTCGGGCGCATGATTGGCTTTCAATCGCGAGCCGCTTCATAGCGCGGCAAGTCCCTCTTTACGAGCGGATTCTGCGGCTGGAAGCTGACGACCGGAGGGGAAAGTGCATAAGTTGGTGGTGGTTGTGATGCCGTTGGTCAGCGCCAGCGGCATCTTTGTTTTTATCCATTGACTTATCGATACCAAAAAGCCACGGTCCCGTTATCAACTTTCTGATACCAAAATATGAAGAAGAAAATGGGCAGACCGAAACTCCCAAAAGGGGAATCAAAAGACGTTCAAATTGGCGTGCGGTTCAAAGCTAGGGAAATCGACATGGTTGAAAAGTGCGCCAGCCAGGAGCAAACGGACAAGGTACGCTGGTTACGCCAAAAATCCCTTGAAGCCACTCAGGAATGGATCAATTGCAAACCGTGGTTAGTCGAAAATTTGCACGGAAAAAGTGTGGCCTTCAAATTGGTAACAATCCTTGAAGGCCCCATCGTTGGTAAAGGCAAATTCGACGCTTGGAAGAGAGGTGATGGGTTAGTGAAAATCAGGATAATAACGCATCCCGAGGAATCCACGACTTACGCAAGCGAAGAACTGCGCGTGTATATTCCGCAACGCGGCGTACAGTTCATCAAGAAGTTGCCGCCCGGCTCCGCAACTGATTTTTCGGTAATTGATCCAGCCTTTGATAAGTATGTACGGGCAGGGGCGTAGGTTTTGAAAATTTGCGAACGATCTTGTAAGCGTTAGATAGAACTGGTTTTGGCGCGCCTGAGTGTGATGACTTTTTTGGTATCATAAAGTATCCACTATGGCATGAACTTTTGAACATTCGTACGCGAACGCAAATCCTTTCGAGGTCTTTTGAAATGGATGATCCAAAAGATGCAGATGTTGAAGAAAATTAAAATTCCGAATGCTATCTGGGCAATTGTCATCACAATCTCAATCGTCGGATTGATCTGTTCGTTGGTTCCGTCTGGTTGGGGATGGGTTTGCTGGGAAATGGCGGGTGCGCTACTTGTCGCAATAGGATGCGTTGGCGAACTCATCATGTTCATGAACCCAGCAATGAATGGGCACGACGAGCAACATCGCCGCAAGGAATCATACTTTATCCTCGCCGTGTCGCTTGGTGTATCTATGGAGTTTTTTGGACTTTTCCATACAATCAAAGAAGGCTTTAAGCTCGCCCATGATGTTGCGCAGGCAAACGAACGCACAGCCAAGCTGGAATTTGCTCGTGCTGAGTTGGAAAAGGAACTGTTACAACTTAGGGCAACCGTGCAATGGAGGACGATAACTCCTGAGCAAGAAACCAATTTGATCCATCTTCTAATGCCAATCGCACAGTCATTGACCAATAGGGCTATGCACTTGACTCAACCAAAAAGGCTTTCCGAAGCTCTCGCGAAGGTTTGGCTCACTGAATACTCCGAAGTGGGTTCGGCCAAAATGACCGCGATAAAGCCCATCTGGGCTCGTTTGCGAGCACGTTGTGGAAGCCCTCACGAAAGCTGTAGGTTGAGTCAAGTGCATAGCCCTATTGACCAATGGCCTGAAATCCGTTTTGGTTATGGCTGAAGGAGCTGACAATCCAGAAACGCAGCGATATGCGAACCGCATTGCCAAGGTATTGAAGAATTGCGGTTTTGAAGCAGGCTTATCGGCTGACCTGCGGATAGGCACGACGCAATTCGGGGTGATGGTCAGTGAAGGGGTGCTGCTCCAAGTAAAAGACCGCACAAATCCCCCTCCCCACGCCATGCCAATATTGAAGGCATTCCAAACTCTAAAAATAAAATCCTTGCGAGCCGAAGAAAATCGATTTACTTCGGAAGGCCTTGTGGTCATTCGAGTGCTTCCAAAACCTGAAAATTGATACAGCCGTTCCGGTATCAGGCTCGCTTGATTAATATGTGTACGTATTATACGTGTACGTATTACTCGTGCAAGCCCCAAACGTCCACACGCCGCAAGCAGCAACATGGAAGCGCACCACGACCAATAAGTTAGATTTGTCTAACTTGTTTTATTGACGAGAACATTGTCCGGTCTTACTGTCAGGACGCTGCGACCCGGCTCAACGCCCGGCCGCGCTCATGATGAACACGCCTGCCACACCGCGCCCCGCCCCGGAAAAACCGTGGCGCCTCGACAGCGCCGCGCCCAGCCTGCCCGAGGTCCACCAATCCATTCTCGTTCCGAAGCACCTGAGCTTCTGGCGCAAGATGCTCGCCTTTTCCGGCCCTGGCTACCTCGTTGCCGTCGGCTATATGGATCCCGGCAACTGGGCCACCGACCTCGCGGGCGGTTCGCAGTTCGGCTACACGCTGCTCTCGGTGATCCTCATCTCGAACCTGATGGCGATTCTGCTCCAGTCGCTCTGTGCCAAGCTGGGCATCGTCACCGGCCGCGACCTCGCGCAGGCGTGCCGCGACCACTACTCGCGT
>CAZZAQ010000024.1:949-1302 GCA_964652165.1 uncultured Bifidobacterium sp. | reverse complement strand
CGTGCGAAGTGGCCATCTGCGCGTGCGATCTGGCGGAAGTGATCGGCTCGGCCATCGCGCTGAATTTGCTCTTCAAAATTCCGCTCGTCCTCGGGGTGTGCATCACCGCGCTCGACGTGCTGGCGGTGATGTATCTTCAGAACAAGGGTTTCCGGCTCATCGAGGCGCTCGTCATCACGCTCATCCTGACCATCGGCGGATGCTTCCTGGCGGAAATCATCTTCTCCAAGCCCAACGTGGCCGCGGTGCTCGGCGGCTTCGTGCCGAAGTTCGAGATTGTCCGCAACCCCGCGATGCTCTACATCGCCATCGGCATCCTCGGCGCCACCGTCATGCCGCACAATCTTTACCTG
>CAZZAQ010000024.1:0-939 GCA_964652165.1 uncultured Bifidobacterium sp. | reverse complement strand
GATGTTCGCGCTGTTCATCAACGCGGCGATCCTCATCGTCGCCGCGGCCACGTTCCATGGCACCGCGCACAAGGTCGCAGAAATCCAGGATGCGCACCAACTCCTCTCCCCCGTGCTCGGCGCGGGGCTGGCCAGCACGCTCTTCGCCGTGGCGCTGCTGGCCTCTGGCCAGAATTCGACGCTCACCGGCACGCTGGCCGGGCAGATCGTGATGGAGGGCTTCCTGAACATCCGCCTGCGTCCGTGGCTGCGCCGGCTCATCACGCGGCTCATCGCCATCATTCCCGCGGTCATCGTCACCGCCATTTCCGGCGAGAGCGGGACGGCCAGGCTGCTCGTCCTGAGCCAGGTGATCCTCAGCCTGCAACTGAGCTTTGCCGTCATCCCGCTCATCCTGTTTACCAGCGACCGGCGCAAGATGGGCGAGTTCGCCAACCCGCGCTGGATGAAGATCACCGCGTGGGCCGTCGCCATTGTCATCGTCGCGTTGAACGCAAAGCTTCTGGCCGACTCGTTCGGAATCACCAAACTCATCGGCAGGCTGTTTAGCTGATCCCATGAACGCGCTCTCCTCCACCCTTCGCCGCGAGTGCCGCGTCGCCCTCTCGCTGCGCGCTCAGCCGCTTTGGTTTCGCGTCACCAAATGGACCGTGTTCCTCACACTGGCCGTTATCTTCTGGCGGCAGCCATTGTTCTGGCGGTGCGTGCTTGGCGTTGCAGGGCTGGGACTGGGCTTGCACTTGTTTTATCGTTGGAAAACCCGCGGCTGGACGCGCCCCTGGGGTGGATGGAATGACCTCGCCGCCGGCCGCGACTAATTACGTTTTACGTTTCACGTTTCACGCATCACTTCCCATGTATCGCAAAATCCTCGTCGCCCTTGAAAACAGCCGCGCTGACCAGAGCCTGCTGCCGCACGTCGAGCAACTCGCGCGGCTG
>CAZZAQ010000023.1:4390-15188 GCA_964652165.1 uncultured Bifidobacterium sp. | reverse complement strand
ACCACGAATGGAGGGTAGGGCGCGTCGCTCCGCGCGCGCCGGTCTGGGATGTCGATCGCGGCGCGCGCGGAGCGGCGCGCCCTACCTTCAGGTTCCTGGGCAGGGAGTCCGATGGCGGCTAACGGGGGCCTCAAGATGCGCCCTTTCGTCCGCCGACATCCGCTCACCACCCGCATTGGCGGCCTTTGTTCTGCGCTTCGAGCCACGCCATCAACGGCTGGAAATACGCGATCATGGCCGAGCCATCCATCTTGCGGCTGCCGGTGAAGGCTTCGAGCGCGTCGGGCCAGGGTTTCGACGAGCCGAGGGCCAACATCCTGTTCAAGCGGTCGCCCAACGCCTTGTTGCCATAGAAGGAACAGCGATGAAGCGGGCCCTTCCATCCCGCCTGTTCGGCCGCCGACTTGAAGAACTGGAACTGGAGGATGCGAGCCAGGAAATAGCGGGCATACGGTGTGTTGCCGGGAATGTGATACTTGGCGCCGGGATCAAAGGCCGTTGCCGGACGCTCCACGGGCGGCACGATTCCCTGGTAGCGCAGGCGCAAGGCATTCCATTCCGCCTCATAATTGGCGGGCCTCGTCGATCCGCTGAAGACGCCCCAACGCCACTTGTCCATCAGCAGGCCGAAGGGCAGGAACGCCACTTTGTCCATCGCCTGCTGCAACAGCAGGCCGATATCCTTGTCCGCGCTCGGCGCCTTGGACGCCTCGAGCAGCCCAATCTGCACCAGATACTCGGGCGTGGTCGATAGCGCGATGAAATCTCCAATCGCTTCATGGAATCCGTCATGGGCCCCGTTCAGGTAAAGAAAGGGCTGTTGGTTATAGGCGCGCTGATAATAGTTGTGGCCCAACTCGTGGTGGATGGTCACAAAGTCGTCGGCATTGACCTTGATGCACATCTTGATCCGGAGATCGTCCCTGTTGTCGATGTCCCACGCCGACGCATGGCAAACGACCTCGCGGTCGCGCGGTTTCACGAATTGCGATCGTTCCCAAAAGCTGGCCGGCAGCGCCGGCAAACCGAGCGAGGTATAAAACCCCTCGCCGCTCTTCACCATCTTGATCGGATCGTAGCCCTTCGCAACGAGCAGGTCCGTGAGGTCATATCCAACGTCGCCGACGCCTTTGGGCGCCACAATTTCGTAGATGTTGCCCCATTCCTGCGCCCACATGTTGCCAAGCAGGTCGGCGCGGAGCGGACCCGTCGCCGGCTGCACCGCGGCGCCATAATGTTCGTGAAGCCTGGCCCGCACATAACAGTGCAACTGGTCGTAAAGCGGTTTGACCTGCGCCCAAAGCCGGTCCATCTCGCGGGAGAATTCGTCGGCGGGCATGTCATAGCCCGACCGCCACAGCGCGCCCACGTCGCCGTAACCCAGCTCCTTGGCTCCTTCGTTGGCGATTTCGACCAGCCGGGCATAATCGCCGCGCATCGGCGCGCCGACGTTGTCGTGCCAGCTCGTCCACATCTCCTTGAGCTTCGCGGGATCGCGCACCTTGCCCATCGCCTCCTCGATGTCGGAGCCGTTGATCGGCTTGGCGTCGAGCGTCCCCTTGCCCTTGCCATATTGCGATTGCAGGCGCGTGGCGATGACGTTCAGTTCGGCGGCAGCGCCCGGCTTCTCCGGGGCGGGCAGAACAATTCCCTGTTTCAGAAAATCGAGCTTCCGCCGGGTATCGAAAGACAATCCTTTGACGCCATCGAATTTCGCCGCGCCCTTGGCGAGCCGGACCCTCAACACCGTGCCACGGGCGCCAAACTCCGCGGCGATCGCATCCGTGTCCTCGGTGAGATAGGTGCTGTTAATCCACTCCGCGCGGCTGGCGAGCACCGAATGAGCGTCGAGCTCCTTTTCAGCCTGGGCAATGAAGGCATCGGCTTTGGCCGAGTCGTCCGACGCGGTTTGACCCTCTGCCGGGACGGACAACGTCAGCACGACCGCCAGCGCGACGCGCGAAAACAAGTTCCTCATCGGGCGAGCCTATCCGCGCCGACTCCGCGCCGTCAAGTTGCGGAAAAGCTCGCTCCGTGGCCGGGGCGTATCTCGGGAGTACCACCAGCGCCAAGGTCGCGCCGGGAACGTAGGGCAGGCGTCCCGCCTGCCCTGCCGCGCCGAAAGGCGCGGCTTACTCACTACCAAGGCCTCGCTTCGCTCGGCCGGGCAGGCGAGACGCCTGCCCTACGTTGGTGGTGCTGGCAAGATGGGCCCCCGTAGCCGCGGCCGTGAGGCGGACTTAACGTGTGAAAAGTCGCCGCCGCAGCCGCGTGGCGGGAACGGCGGGCGCACGGCGCGCTGCCGAACCGCCGCGACGGTGCAACGGAGAAGCGGGGCGGCTCCAGCGCAGCGGCAGTTTCATCCGTCACTGTGTCCTCCTGAGCCTGTAAAAGCGGGGCGTCGCTGTCACGTCCTGAGTGACCGTCTTTTGGCTCCCCATGATGATGGGTGAATCTACAATCTCCTCCCACGAGTGCGCGGCGAGGTCTGTGGAATACTCCAATACATAACCCTCAGCCTGCTCCGGCCAACTGACCTCCACCTTGTTGCCAGTCAATCGAACACTCAGGGAGTAACGGATGTCGATGCTCAAACTCCAGCCTCCGGCGAGAATGCCGCTGTCCTCGCTCTCGTCATCCCACACAAACAATGACCACGTTCCGTTCGGGTCCGCGCCTGCGAACGTGGACAAATTGGTGGCGTAGATGCCGCGCGGAGCCGGGGCGGGAGGCGGATCGTACTCCGCGGCCCGTTCCGGCAGATAACCCGTGGGCAGGTAGGTGCCGGTCGCCACCATGGGCGGAATAGGTCCGCTCGCCGCATCATCAAACGTCAAGCTGACATCGGGAAAATCGACCGTGCCATTGGGCGCGGCAATCAAGTACACCGCGCCGCCCTGGGGCCCGACGAGCAGCACGTTGACGTCCGATTGCGCAGTGTGGGCCAGATTCGAGAGCGTCACGGTCAGCTTCCTGATGATCCCAGCCGCGCCCGCGACCGTAATGGGCGAAGGGTAAAGGCTGCCAGGCCCGACATCCGGAATGGTCACCGGCTGTGGATTGGCGAAGTGCAACTGTGCGTGGAGCGACAAGGTGCAACCCAGTGCTCCGATGAAGCTTAGTATTTTCATGTGAACTGCTGCGCCACGACGCGTTGCCGCCTAACATCTAAGTGAGCCGCAATATTGCGGTCTTATTGTTCACGGTGATCGTGTATCTCAGACACGCGTAGTTGTCGAGCAGAGAGTTGCGTCGAAAAATCAGCAGGCGTCGGCGGATACCGCAGGTGGAAGACGGGATGAACGTCGAACTTCCAACGCTGAACATTCAACGTTGAACGGGGAAGGGAGAAGGAAGGGTAGGCGGAGGGCGTTGGACGTTGGAAGTTCGACGTTGGAAGTTCGAAGTTGGAAGTTCGACGTTCAGCGCCCGATAAAGGATTGGGGCCGTGGAAACCCAGGATTCCACGGCCCCGTGTTCCTCCCGACTTAGTCCAATGTGTCGGGAAATCGGCTAGGAGCAACCGAGGCTCTCGCCGCAATTCAGGCACTTGTAGCAGACCCCATCGTGGGCGAAGATTGTCAGGATTCCATTCACTGTAATGGCAGCATCTTAATGGTTTCGCGGATCAGTTCAGCATGAACGACCACCGCGATCCCGAGCTTGTGCTGCTTAATTGTCTTCTCTGTAAGGGAAGAAACTTCCTCCACCTTCGAGAGGTCTTGAGAAACCAAGCCGAGCACTCGGAACACATTTACCGTAACCGGACTGCCGTCCTCCATGTGCCTGGTTTCCGCCATGAAAACTGGCCCACCGCTGTCCCCAGGGAACGTCTGAAAGTCGAGAAGGAATGTTTGCACTCTTTGTGAGGGAGTAAGTGGAAAACTCGCAATCCGACCGCTCCGGACGATTCCAAAGCCAGCGTTTCCTTCGAAGTTTAGCGGAAAGCCGATTACATAAACTTCATCGCCGGGCGAGATTTCGAAATCCTTAAGAAACTGATCATCAGCAAGAACATCGGTATGAATCATTGATCTGTCAGCCGAAGTTCTAAAATTAATGCGCATCACTGCGACATCAGCCGACTGATGGCGAATCCAAGTGGGTCTCTCGTTCGTTCGAACATTCAGCTCTAACGATTCTTTAGTGTAATTCGTCCCATCGTATGAACGGATCCACAAAACGGCGTTGGAGCCTTGAATTGCATTCAGGACGTGCGCGGCAGTGACCAAAACAAACGCGGAGGCGTTGGTCATCTTGGGGATTGGTTCTAAAAGGACGAAAGCTGCTCCAGCGCTGCCTGTTCCTTCAATCTTGTAAGTGCTTCGAAGTAAATATTCGCTGTTCGCACGTGTTAAGGCAGCTTGTCCGCAGGTCGCCGAAGCGATTGCTACCACAACGAACAGGGCCTGCTTCATAGAAACAGAAAGCTGGGCCGGCGTGCGCCACCGTCTTGTACTTGTGCTAAAGACTTGGGAGGAAACTAGCTGCATCCTAAGCTCTCCCCGCAATTCATGCACTTGTAGCAGGCGCCGTTGCGAACGGTCACGTGGCCGCAGTTGGGACAGGTCGGCGCGTCCAATTGAAAGTGGGCAATGGCATCACTGAGGGTTGTGATCGCCCGTCCATGGACTGAACCGCTTCCATTTCGGACGCCATTGCCCGAATCGGTGGCCGGCTTGCGCGCGATCACCTCCGTATCCTCCGAGAGAGGGAGCTCACGCACGGGCCGGTTGACATTTTTTTTTATCTCTTCCACAAGGCCCGGCATCGCGAGGTCCGGCTGCTGGGCGCCGGGGGCGGTGGCTTCGCGGTAGCCGGGGATGAACTCGAGCGCCATCCAGCGGAAGACGTAATCGGTGATGCTGGAGGCATTGCGGATGTCGGGGTTCTTGGTGAAGCCCGAAGGCTCGAAGCGCTGGTGGGCGAACTTGCGCACGAGCGATTCGAGGGGAACGCCATACTGGAGGGCCATCGAGGTGAGGGCGCCGATGGTGTCCATGAGACCGCCGATGGTCGAGCCTTCCTTGGCCATCGTGACGAACAGTTCGCCGGGCTGGCCATCCTCGAACAGGCCGACGGTGATGTAGCCTTCGTGGCCGGCGATCTCGAACTTGTGCGTCTTCGCGTTGCGGGTCTCGGGCAGACGGCGGCGGAGCGGCATGCCCGCTTGCTCGCGCAATCGGGCGACCTCCGCTTCGAGCTCCTGAAGCCTGGGGTCTCCCGCCGCCGTTGGGTGGGTTCCACCTCCTTCGTTGGTTTTTTTGGTGTTGAGCGGCTGGGAGCGCTTCGAGCCGTCTCGGTAGATCGCGACGCATTTGAGGCCCATCTTCCAGGCTTCGACGTAGGCGTTGCGGATGTCCGCGACGGTGGCGTCGTTGGGCAGGTTGACGGTCTTGCTGATGGCGCCGCTGATGAAGGGCTGGGCGGCGGCCATCATTTTCAAGTGCGCCATGTAGTGGATGCTGCGCTTGCCTTTGAAGGCTTTGAAGGCGCAGTCGAAGACGGGCAGGTGCTCGGGGCGCAGGCCGGATCGAATGAGTTTCGGGTTCCGGGTTTCGGGTTCCGAGTTAGCCGACTTGGTAAGGGATCCGCCTTCCGAACCCGGAACCCGGAACTCGGAACTCGAAACTTCTTCCACGACGTCTTCGATGGTGTCGTGCTTCTCGGTGTGGGCGATGATGGATTTGATTTCCCCGTCGCTGTAGTCGAGGCGACGCAAGGCTTCCGGGACGGTGCGGTTGACAATCTTCAACATGCCGCCGCCGGCCAGGAGCTTGTACTTCACCAGCGCGATGTCGGGTTCGACGCCGGTGGTGTCGCAGTCCATGAGGAAAGCGATGGTGCCGGTAGGGGCGAGGACGGTGACCTGGGCGTTGCGGTAGCTGTGGCGTCGGCCTTTGTCGAGAGCGCGGTCCCACGTGCGGCGGGCTTCGTCCTTGAGGTAGTGAAATGCGCTGCTGGCTTGAATGCTCTCCACGGCGTCGCGGTGCAGTTGGATGACGCCGAGGGTGGATTCGACGTTGTCCTCTTCGAGCGGCTGGTTCACGCCGGCGCAACGGGCGTCGCGATAGCCGGGAAAGGGGCCGATGCGTTCGGCGAGTTCGGCGGAAGTTTCGTAGGCCTGGCCGGTCATGATCGAAGTCAGCGCGCCGGCGAGCGCCCGGCCCTCGTCGCTGTCATAGGCCAGCCCGTAGCTCATGATGAGCGAGCCGAGGTTGGCGAAACCCAGGCCAAGGGTGCGGAAGATGTGCGAGTTCTCCGCGATTTCCTTCGTCGGATAACTGGCGTTATCGACAAGGATTTCCTGCGCCGTGATGAAGACGCGCACGGCGGCCTTGAAGCGTTCGACGTCGAACGTTCCGTCCTCGCGTTTGAACTTCATCAGGTTCAGCGAAGCCAGATTGCAGGCCGTGTTGTTGAGGAAGACGTATTCGCTGCACGGGTTGGTCGAGTGGATCGGCTCGGTGCCTTTGCACGTGTGCCATTTCTGGATCGCCCCGTCGTACTGGAGGCCGGGGTCGCCGCAGATGTGCGTGCCCTGGGCGATTTTGTCGAGGAGCGCCGAGGCGTCCTTGCGCTGGAGGGGCTTGCCGGTGGTCGTCGAGCGCGTCCACCACTCTTTTCCGTCGAGCGCGGCCTGCATGAATGGGTCGCTGACGCGCACGGAGAGGTTCTCGTTCTGGTACATGACGGAGCCGTAGGCGTCGCCATTGTAAGACCCATCGTAGCCCTGCTCGATGAGGGCCCAGGCTTTCTTCTCCTCCTTCTGTTTGCAATCGATGAACTCTTCGATGTCGCCGTGCCAGTCGCGCAGCGTGTTCATCTTGGCGGCGCGGCGGGTCTTGCCGCCGCTCTTCACGACGTTGGCCACCTGGTCGTAGACCTTGAGGAAGCTGAGCGGACCGCTCGGCCGGCCACCGCCGCTCAGCTTTTCTTTGGAGGACCGGATTGGGGAAAGGTCGGTGCCGGTGCCGCTGCCGTATTTGAAGAGCATGGCCTCGGAGTGGGCCAGGCGCATGATGCTCTCCATATTGTCCTCGACGGACTGGATGAAGCAGGCGCTGCCCTGCGGGTATTCGTACTGCGTCGCGGCGCGCTCGGCGGCCTTCGTCTGGCGGTTGAAGAACCAATTGCCCTTCGCGCTCTGTTTGCCGACGCCGTACTGGTGGAAAAGGCCGACGTTGAACCAGACCGGCGAGTTGAAGGCGCCGTACTGGTTCAGGCAAAGCCAGGTCAACTCGTTGTAGAAAACCTCGCCGTCCTCCGGGCTGAAATAGCCGTCCTTGACGCCCCAGTCGGCGATGGTGCGGGTGACGCGATGGATGAGCTGGCGCACGGAGGTCTCGCGTTCCGAAGTGTTCTGCTCGCCGTAAAAGTATTTCGAGACGACGACCTTCGTGGCGAGGAGCGACCAGTTCTTCGGCACTTCGACTCCCTCTTGTTTGAAGATCACTTTGCCGGCATCATCGTTGATTTCGGCGGTGCGCTGGTCCCACTCGATCTGGTCGAAGGGACTGGCTTCGGGGTCGCTAAAAATTCGTTCCATGCGCATACACTTGTCCTTCCTGTCCGGATCAATCTGTCGCTGGGCAAGCCTGCGCGCAAGGGCTTGGGCGGGCCGACGGATGGGGGCTGTTGCCGACGAAATCTCCTCAGGGGCGTCAATCATAAAGCTATCCTTTCAGTGCCTTGGGCGGGCGGTTTTTCAGTTGTTCAAGTCAAAAATGGGCCAGTTATCCCGATCTGTCTGGTTGTCCGGGTACCTGACGATACTCCCCACGGCGGTGTCCCCCGGCTCGGCCTGCGGCCGGCTCAAGACCCCAATCCGTAGCGGAGCAAACGGGAGGCTAGCACTAGCAGTTGTAGTGACAAGAGATTTTTTCAAAAAAGTTACTCGGCAGTTGTTCCCAGGTCCGGACCTGCGAAATCTTGCGGCAGGCGTGGAGAACTCACAGGTTATCCACATTTGGGGATAAGGCGGAGTGGGGGAGAACTCGAAGGGTCAATCTCAGTCCTGCACCGCTGCCGACATTGCTATTTGTGGCAAGAGCGCGCGGAATCGGGATTGCGACGGCGCGGCCTTGCGCCGCAGACTCTGCGCGAGACGACCTAAGTTGGGTGGCACCAGGATCTCAGCATTGCGGTCGCGGACCGAATCGATGCGCCCGGATACAACGGCTGGTCGGTCAAGCGAAGCGTGCCGCACGTCCAGCCGCCCGTGGCGGTGCTGGAACGGATGCTTACCGTGCGCCTGCACCTGGACGATTGCGGCGCGGACAACGGCCCGTTGCGGGTCGTGCGCGGCTCGCACGCGCGCGGCCGGCTGACGGACGAGCAAATCGAGAGTTGGAAACAGACTGGTGAAGTGTTCGCGTGCCTCGTCCCCAAGGGTGGCGCGCTGCTCATGCGCCCGTTGCTCTTGCACGCTTCGGCGCCCGCGAAGAATCCCCGCCATCGCCGCGTGATTCACCTGGAGTACGCGGCGGACCCCCTGCCACACGGGCTGAGATGGTTTGAAACAGCGGGCTGAGTCCGAGGGAATAGCAACTCAAAAGCTGAGTCAAAAGCTGAGTCTCAATCCGAAATCCGAAATGACATGGCGTGGGAACACGCGGCACGAAGGGCTCGGCTCGTTACTTTCGCCGGTAGAGCCACACGTAACCGGTGCGGTCTTCGCGCATGAATTCGGTGCGCTGCTCGTAAAGTTCCCGGAAGCGCTCTCGGGCCTTCGCGCGCTGGGTTTCGTCGGAGGCTTTTTCCATGTTCTGGACGGCGATGTCATAGGCCTTCTTCCAGGCACTGAGCTTTTGCGCGTATTGCTTGTTGTTGACGCCCTTGGCCATCGCAACCAGCGTGACGCTGTCGCCCACAAGGAGGTCGAGCTTGCCATCGCCATTGACGTCGTCGGCCCACACGCGCGTGGAGCCGGCGGGGCCGGTCAGGTCGCGTTCATCGAGGCGGTCGCCGGTTTCAAAATTGCGGCCGGTGGGCGGGATGAGGGTTTTGAATTTGTTCAAGGCGGGCAGTTTGCCCCGGCCGGCGATGTTCTCGGCCCATTGGACGCCGCCTTTGTCGGAGCCGCTGAGCAGGTCCAGGTCGCCGTCAGCGTCCCAGTCCACGATGAAGGGGTCGCTGTGGGCGCCCTGGATTCGCAGCAGTTCCTTGCCCACCATGAGGGGCTGGGGTTTGGGCGCGAACTGGCCGGGGCCTTCGCCCAGGAACAGATAGAACGTGCCCTCGAAGTTTCCCACCACCAGGTCGAGTTTGCCGTCGGCGTTCCAATCTGTCGCGGTTGGCCGCGTGCAGATGTTCCGGGTGAGCTCGGACTTGTCCTTGACTGGTATGATGAGCGGCTCCTGGTCGGCGCCGCGCAGCACGGCAGCCGGCCGGAACTGGCCCCCTGACTGTCCCCAAAGGACTTGGAACAGCCCTGCCATGGGTTGTTCGTTGCGGGAGTAGGAACCGGAAAGGATGTCGCGGTAACCGTCGTTATTGAGGTCCACCAACTGTGGAGTCGAGCTGGTGCATCACCAGACGCCAGGCACTTGGGCGACTTTGCCGCCGGCCTTGAGCCATTCGCCCCGCGCGAGTTTGTCGCCGCCCAGGCCTTGATAGACGCGGATTTTGCCATCGCGGAACTGGCCGACGAGCAGGTCTTTTTTGCCGTCGCCATCGAGGTCGGCCCAGCAGGGCGAGGCCCAGCCGGGGCTTTCCACGCGCACGAACTCGCCACCGGCCTTGAGCCGGTAGGGTTTCTCGAACTCGACGGCCGCGGCGACGCTGAGGCCGAAACCACAGGCCAGCAAGGTGAGGAAGGTTGGTTTCATGGCACGCTGTGTTTCTGAGGATCTGCGGAACATGGTTGACTGACAGTCGGGCCCTCGGCCGGCTAATGCAATCGTTGAGTCAGGCTACTCCGCGCTGACCGGAAGGCAACAAGAAAACGGCCGCGCCAAAAGCTGAGTCGGAAGATCGACGAGGCGCAGCAGAGCACTGCAATGTAGAGCCGGGGAAGGCTCTGAAAACTGCGCCGGAGGACTGGCGCATTCCAGGACGTTTCGCAGTCAAGCCAGACGCTCCGTGCCGCGCGACAGCGTCCTGAACTGCGCCAGTCCTGCGTATCCAATTAACGTAGCTGCGACCGTGAGGTCGCGGGGCGGGGACATAGGGTGTCGCGCGCTGGAATCGACTTCGCTCCCCTCTGAGCATCCGGTCCGCGACCTCACGGTCGCAGCTACGCTAAACACGTACAGTCCTGCGGGGCTGTTTGCGTACCGAGAGGTTACCGCCCTTCGTTGATGGTCGTGGGCAGGCCGTGCTCCCAGCCGCGGGGCTGGTTCCAGGGGCGCACCGAAGCGTTCTCGGAGTCGACAGTACTTGCGCAGCCGGCGCAGAAAAGGCTGGCTGCGACGAGGAGAAGACTGAAAATGAGTCGCATAAGAATCCTTATAGAGTGTTGGCGGGGGCGTACGGGAAGACCTGGTCGCCTTCCATGACGTCCTTGAGTTTCCAACCCGGCATGATGTTGGCGATGCTGCGATCCGGCTGGACGTTCATGACGCGGACTTTGGCAATCAAGGTGCCGTTGCGGCTGACGAGCAGAACTCCCCTGTCTTTCAGGCCCAATTTGGAGCCGACGTCCAGGACAAGGAAATCCCACTTCGGATCGACCACGAGCACCCGGCCCCGCGCGCTGTTGGGTATCACCGGATCGTCGACTGGGCCCTTGAGGATATCAATCTCGCTCTTCAGTCGATCGATTGCCAGCTCGTCGTGGACGAGCTCTATCGCGGCG
>CAZZAQ010000023.1:2151-4380 GCA_964652165.1 uncultured Bifidobacterium sp. | reverse complement strand
TTGAGACTGCCCAGGTCCGCGCCGGTGGGGCCATCACTTTTTGCCGGGTCCGCGTTGCTCTGCTGCTGTCCGGTGCCCGTGGCGCCCTTGCGCAACTCTTGAATCTCGTGGTGCAACGTTCGAATGACATCGGACTTCTCTTCAAGCAGCGCTTCGTTTTGGGTCTTGAAATCCTTGAGCTGTTTAATTACCCCCGCAATCTGATCCACCGTGTAACCCAGCGCCTCCCACGCCGCTAGCTTGTCCGACATCCCTTTGAGTTCTGACTTCAACTTCTCGATGGCCATCGCCCGGTCGTTCGAGCGTTTCGTTTCGTCCTCGAGCTGCTTGGTGATGTTGGCCAGAGCGGACTTGGCCGTGTCCAGGTCGGCCTCGGTCTTCTTGAGCCTCGTCTGGGTCTCGCCGAGATCTTTTTTAAGCTTGCTCTTGTCGACTTCGGCCTGTTTCCAGTTCCGTTCGTGCTTGTCGCGGGTATCGATGATGCCCTGGATCTGCGGCTTCAGCACCGCCTGGCTCACCACAATGACGCCAATACCCGCCAGGATGGCCAGGACTAAACAGAGTCTCAAAAGCAGCATGTTTGCCGAATGGTTCCGGTTGAAATCCCGGCCAAACTAAACGTTGACCCCGGACGTGTCAACGGCTGGCTTTGGCTCTGGCTTTGGCTCGCGATTAATCGAGCACCATAATTGGTTTGGCAGCCGCTGGACGAGTCGATACGCTGGACTCAAAATGAGCGGCCGGAAAGCTGATGACTTGAAAATCACCAAAGAGTTTGTCGTGCTCAACAAACAAGGCATCCACGCCCGTCCCGCCGCCATGCTCGTCAAGCTGGCCAACCGATTCGACTGCGAAATCTTCATCGAGAAGGATGGTGAAACGGTCAACGGCAAGAGCATCATGGGTCTCATGATGCTCGCCGCCGGTCCCGGCAGCAGGCTGGTCATCCACGCGGACGGCAAGGACGCCGCCCATGCCGTCCTCGAAATCGAAGCGCTGGTCAAACGCCGGTTCGACGAGGAATGACGGCGCGGGAAAGCCGTCGTTGACGCGCGGTGACCGTGAAGCCCGACCTTCCCCTCGAACCGCCCGCCTCCGTCTCTGCGCCGCTGCCGCCCTCGGCGCTCGCCGGGTTCTTGCGCTACTGGTTGCCGGTCCTCCTCTGGTGCGCGCTCATTTATGGCTTTTCGACCGAAGCCGGCTCCACACATCGCACATCCCGCATCCTCCGTCCCATCCTGCGCTGGTTCAACCCGGACATCTCCGAAGAAGCCATCCGCCGTGTGCAATTCGGCGTCCGTAAGGCCGCCCATCTGGCCGAGTATGCCGTTCTGGCGCTGCTGATCTGGCGCGCCAGGCGCAGGCCGGCGCAAACCGACCGCCGTCCGTGGGACTGGCGGGAGGCCGGGCTGGCGTTTGCCTTTGCAGTGGTTTTTGCGTTGAGCGACGAATTGCATCAGGCGTTGGTGCCTTCGCGCGAGGCCCAGGTAAGCGACATATTCCTGGACTCACTCGGCGCGGCGCTTGGGCTGCTGGCCTTGCGCGCGTACGGCCGGTGGCGCGGCCAATGGTAAACCGGCATGAAGGTATCCATTTAGAGTAGCTGCGACCGTGAGGTCGCGGGAGCGGGACGCTGCAAGTTGGGCGTCGGTATCGATTTAGTTCACGCTTGAGAATCCGGCCCGCGACCTCACGGTCGCAGCGACACTAATCACATAGGCATGAAACGGCCTTTGCTCATCGTGGCGCTTCTCTACCTCGTCGGCGTGCTGTACGCCGAATTCGCTCCATGGACTTGCCCGCCGTTCCTCCTGGCTGGGGCGGGTTTGGCCGTTGGCGTGCTTTGCCTGTTCGCCGGGCGATACAGGCCCGGCCTTCTGGCCGCGCTGCTGGTGCTCGCGGGTGCCGCGAACCTGACGCTTCGGACCCGCGTCGTCGCGCCGGACGATTTGCGTCGATTGCTTGCGGCAGACGCGCAATTGATTTCGCTGCGCGGCACGTTGCCTGAAACGCCCTACCACCGCGTTTACCAGCATGAGGCGGAAACCACCTGGAGGACGCTCGCCGAAATCCAGGTTCATTCGATACGTCGTCGCGGAGGCCACTGGGAACCGGCGTCCGGCAGGATTGTGGTCAGCACGCCGGGTGTATTGCCGGAGCATTTCTTTGGCGGTTGCGCGGTTGAAGTCGAGGGAGTGCTGGCCAGGCCGCAGCCGCCCGCCGTCCCGG
>CAZZAQ010000023.1:0-2141 GCA_964652165.1 uncultured Bifidobacterium sp. | reverse complement strand
GCGAGGACACCCAGCTCGAACAGGTGCTGCCCGACCTCGAACGGCGCGGCATCCACTTTCAACTGCGCGTTTCCTCGACGAACGACTGGAAGCTGGCTCGCGAATTCACCCAGCCCGCGCGGCCTCCTTTGTACGATCGCTTCTTGAAGTGGGCGATGGCCACGCTGGGCCGAGGACTGCCCGAGGACGAATCGCTCCGCCTGCTCTGGACGATGACGCTCGGGTGGAAGACCGCGCTGACGGGCGAAGTCAGCGAGCCGTTCATGCGCTCGGGCACGATGCACATCTTCGCGATTAGCGGACTGCACATCGCGCTCATTGCCGGGCTTCTCGTGCTTGTGCTGCGCGCTGTCAAGGTGCCCAGCAGCGTCTGCGGCGCCCTCGTCATTCCGCTGATCTGGTCTTACACGGGTGTGACGGGTTGGCAGGCCTCGGCGATTCGCTCGACGATTATGATGAGCGTCATCATCGCCGGCTGGTCGCTGCGGCGGCCGAGTGATTTGCTGAATTCGCTGGCGAGCGCCGCGTTCCTCATCCTGCTTTGGGATCCACAGCAGCTCTTTCAGGCGGGCTTCCAGCTCTCGTTTTGCGTCGTGCTCAGCCTGGCGCTGTTCACGCCCGTGTTGGATCGCATCCGCCAACGATTGCTCGCGGAAGATCCATTGCTCCCCGCGCGGTTGCGCCCGCGTTGGCAGCGGCTCCCGCGGCGGAGCGTGGGTTGGGTGTTGGCGGGGCTGGTCACTTCCCTCGCAGCGTGGCTCGGCTCAATTCCTCTGATCGCCTCCTATTTCAACCTTTTTACACCCGCGAGCCTGTTGGCGAATCTCCTCGTCGTGCCATTGAGCGGTGTCGCCTTGGCGTCGAATGTCGCGAGCCTGGCGGTCGGCGGCTTGCTTCCACCGATGGCCGAGTGGTTCAACCACGCGGCCTGGCTGGCAATGTGGCTCATGATCCGCCTCAGCCAGTGGGCTGCTCAACTGCCGGGGGGCTGCTTCCACATCGGGACGCCAGGCATCCTTGGCTTCTCACTCTACTACGCGGTGCTCCTTGCCGCGATGGCGGGATGGCTGTTGAAACCTCGAATTCGCGTTTGGACGGCTACCGGACTGACGTTGCTTTTCCTGGCCTGGCTGGTTCCCAAGCTGGCTTCGCCGCCGTCCACGCGGCTCACCGTGCTGCCTCTGGGTGGCGCGGCGATCTGCTTTGATGCGCCGGGAACGAAAAATGATTTGCTCATCGACTGCGGGAACCGGAACTCAGCCGAATTCGTCCTGAAGCCGTTCCTGCGCTCGCAAGGACTCAACCGGTTTGCCGGGCTTGTCCTGACGCACGGCGACATCAATCACGTCGGCGGATGCGGCTTCATCCTCGATCAATTTCGGGTTCGCGAAATGGTGTTGGGCCCGATCGAGTTTCGCTCGGCGAGCTACCGGGAACTTCAGAAGCGACTGCAATCCACTCATCAATCGGCCCGCACGCTGGAACGCGGCGCGGCCCTTGGGCCCTGGCGCGTCCTTCATCCGGAGAAAACCGATCGCTTTCCGCAGGCGGACGACAGCGCGCTGGTGCTCCAGGCCGAGCTTGACGGCACGCGGCTGTTGCTCCTCTCGGACCTCGGCAAACCTGGCCAGAACGCGCTGCTCTCGCGCTATCCGGACCTCCGCGCGGACATCGTCGTCAGCGGGATTCCCGTCCAGGGCGAGCCTCTGGCCGAAGGACTGCTCGACGTGCTCCGGCCGCAGGCAATCGTTGTCGCCGATTCGCTTTATCCGGCGGCAGCGCGGGCAAGCCATCGCTTGCGCGAACGCCTCGAGGCGCGCGCACTCCCTGTGTTCTACACGAGCGAGCGCGGCGCCCTCACGGTGGTATTGAGGGTCAAGGATTGGAGGATAGAGACGGCAGCGGGCCTCGTGCTTTTCGCCAGTCCCCAAAGCCAATTGCAACGCCCCCCGTAGTGGGGCAGGCGACTCGCCTGCCGTAGTCTCGACAGGCGACCCGCCTGTCGATCCGTCGTCGCCCCGGGGTCTTGCAGGCGAGTCGCCTGCAAGACTGACGCAGACGAGTCGTCTGCGCCACTATGGCACTCTAGCCCGACTTTCGCAACTGGAGGAGGAATTTGACTATTTTCGGGGTGCGCGTGT
>CAZZAQ010000022.1:0-15802 GCA_964652165.1 uncultured Bifidobacterium sp. | reverse complement strand
TGGCGTCAGCGGCTCAACCGCTTTAGCGGTTTTTCGGCGCTTGCAAACCGCTAAACCCGAATGTTGCACACTCGCTTCGAGTGCTGAATCCCCGGTTTCATTAACACCTCGCTTTAGCGGGGTGTATGCGCGTAGGAGGAGGTCGAAACCGTTTCAACGGTTTTGACAGGGTGTGAGAAACCGTTGAAACGGTTTCTCGTCTCGCCCCGCCCGAACACCCCGCTAAAGCGGGGTGCTAATAAGAGGAGACTCTACGAGACGAGGAACGTGTGAAATATCCGGGTAAAGCGGTTGAAGGCGTCCGGTCGCTCGATCACCCGGCTGAAGCCGGGTGCTAATGAGAGGAAGCGCGCTGCAGGAAACTGGGATGCGCTCGCCCAATTCGCCTGCTGATTTGTTTTGTTGATTTCGGAGGCCGTTTTTGGCAGGGTGGTGCGGATCACTCAACCCATGCGTGTCGAAGTGCTGTTGGATTGCCCATCGCCGTCGGTCCACGGCTTTGCCCTGGATTCCTTCCGTTGGCCAAACGCGCCACTGGATGCTAGACTATGCCAACCCAAAAGCTCGAACCGGATCTGTCCGCTTCGCTCCGGCGCGGCGGCCTTTGAGTGTAACCGATCGAACGACTCGATGTCCTTATGCAAAGAACTGCTCCGAAACTCCTGAACCTCATGAATAGTCTGCGCTCTGCTTTCGCCTGGTTGCCGGCCCTGCTGGCCGGGGGCTGCCTCGTCACCGGCGTCCAGGCCGCCTCAATCGGTGGCGGCTACACCAACGACTTCAGCACCCAGCCCGCGGCGGCGGACTGGTCCCATTTCTCCATCGCGGGAGGCGCCGGCGACGTCACCACCGCGGCCGGGATCGATAACGAGATGCTGACAATCGCCGCCGGCTCAATCACTGCGCAGACCCTGCTGGACGCTGGCGATCCGCCGGCTTTCAATGCGTCCGCCACGTGGAGTTCGACCGGCTTCTATTTGCAAACCCGGCCGACCGGCAATCGCGCCACGCTTCTGATGTGTATGTTGGTCAACAACCTCGGTGGCGCCGCCGGCGCGGTGCGCATCAGTTACGACTTCACCGCCGCCGCGCCCGCAGGGGATGAAATTTCCGGCCACAACACCTACTACAGCCTCACGGGCGCCGCCGGGAGTTGGGTGCTCATACCGGATCTCTCCTTTGCCAGCGTCTCCGGGAGATTGACCGCCAACTTGAGCCTCAACTGGCCTGCGGGTGGCACCCTGTATCTGCTGTGGGCGGATGACAACAGCTCTCCCAGCCCGGATACCGCCAACCAGATTGACAACTTCTCCGCCCTGGTGCCGGTCGAGACGCCGGTAGCCATCACCAGCCAACCTCAGAGCCTGACGGTGGGTGAATTGGCCCCGGCGAGCTTCACCGTGGGAACCAGCGGCAATCCGCTCCCGACGTATCAATGGTATAAAAACAACCTGCCGATCACGGGCGCGACCAGCGCCACCTACGCCATCGGTGCGGCGCCGCTGAGTGACCATAACGCGCAGTTCAAGGTCGTGGCGGCCAACACCGCCAGCAACGTCAACTACTCCGTCACCAGCAGCCCCCCCGCGGTGCTGATGGTCAATGCGGACACTGCTTCGCCGACCCTGATCCGGGCGATCGGTGTGCCATCCACTACGGTCTCCGTTGACTTCTCGGAACCGGTCCGCGCCGACACCGCAACTGTCGCGGCCAACTATGCGATTACCAGCTCCGTTGGAAACCTGACGCTCTCCAGCGCGGTCCTTTCGCCCAACGGATCCAATGTGGTCCTCACCACCAGCCCGCAGACGCTGGGCACGACCTACACGCTCATCGTCAACGGCGTGCGCGACCTGTCGGCGGCCAGTAATCAGATCGCGCCCAACAGCGTCATTTCATTCACCATTCTTTCCTTCGTGCTCACCGACGTGGGCACTCCGCAACCTGCCGGCTCAGCCACTCCCTCGGGCAACGGTTTCGACCTCACCGCGGGCGGGTCGGGCATTGACGGCGTCGCCGACTCCATGGCGTTTGATTATCAGCAACGCATCGGCGACTTCGACGTGATGGTCCGGGTGCAGGGCCTCAGCCCGGCCGACACCTTTACCAAGGTCGGCGTCATGGCTCGCGAGACCCTGGCCGCGGGCAGCCGCTATTACGCCTCGGTGGCCACCCCCGGCATCAGTGGATGTTTCTTCCAATTCCGCTCGACGACCGGCGGAACGACCACCAACGCGGGCTCGGCCCCGACGACTTATCCCAACACGTTTCTGCGCCTCAAACGCTCCGGCAATACGTTCTCGGGCTATTTCAGCACGGACGGCAACAGTTGGTCGCTCCTGAGCACCCTCGCCAACCAGGCCCTCCCATCGCAGGTCTATGTCGGCATGTTTGTCGCCAGCCGCCTCAACGGGACCAGCGCCACCGCCCAATTCCGGGATTTCACCGATGTCGTCGGCACCCCGCCCGTGGCCAGCCTGAGCTTCCCGCGCGAACCCATTGGCCCGTCCAGTCGCAAGACCTCCTTTGCGATCACGGAAATCATGTATCATCCGCGCGACCTTCCGTCTTTTCAGGGGCGCAGCCTCGAGTTCATCGAGATCTTCAACTCGAATCCGTTCCCGGAAAGCCTCGGCAAATATCGCCTTTCGGGGTCGATCGACTACACGTTCCCGGCCAATACAGTCGTCAAGGGCGGCGGGTTCGTCGTCGTCGCGCGCGACCCGGCCCTGGTCATGAGCTACTACGGCATCTCCGGCGTGCTCGGCCCGTGGGAGGGCGCCAATGAGTTCAACTTCAGCACCAACGGCCTGCCGGGCGGCGAGGGGACCGTGCGGCTGCGGGGTCTGGCCGACAACGTCCTGCTTGAAGTCAACTATGAGGGCGGCCCGCCTTATCCGGTGGCGGCAGACGGCGCGGGTCATTCGCTGATCCTCAGCCGGGCCTCCTATGGCGAAGGCGACCCGCGCGCTTGGGGCATCAGCGACGCCATCGACGGCTCGCCGGGCAAAGACGATCCGTTCGGCTCGGATCGGCTGCGCAACGTCGTCATCAACGAATTCCTGGCCCACACCGACGCAGAACTCGTCGACTACATCGAAATTTACAACCACGGCAACACGGCGGTGGACCTCTCCGGCGCCTACCTGGCGGACGAAGCGGACTTCATCTCCGACGCCGCCGTCACCAACCACTTCTACCGCATCTCCAACGGCATCTCGATTCCTCCGCGCGGCTTCCTCTCCTTCGACCAGACCACGCTCGGCTTTGCCCTCAGCGCCTTGGGCGAGCGCATTTATCTGGTCAACTCGAACAAGACCCGCGTGATCGACGCCGTCAAGTACGACGCCCAGGGCAACGGGGTCTCGATGGGCCGCTCGCCCGATGGCGCCGCGGCGTGGTACCGCATGGCTTCGCTCACGCCGGGCATGGCCAACAGCGCGCCGCGCAACGATCCCATCGTCATCAACGAGATCATGTACAGCCCAATCTCCGGCGATGAGAATCACGAGTACCTCGAGCTTTACAACCGGGGCGGCTCGCCCGTGAATCTCGGCGGCTGGCGCTTCCTGGACGGCATCAACTACACGATCCCGCAGGGCACCGTGCTCACCAACGGCCAGTATCTCGTTATCGCGAAAAACCACACGAACCTGCTGGCCCGCTACACCAACCTTCCGCCGGCCAACACCGTCGGCAACTACAAAGGCACCCTGGCCAACGGCGGCGAGCGCATCACGCTGGCGATGCCGGAATTGAACGTCAACAGCACCACTAATTTCGTCACCAACGGAATGAGCGTGGTGACCAATGTCGCCTTTACCACCAACATCATCTTCGTCATCGTCAACGAAGTCACTTATGGCGACGGCGGCGGGCGCTGGGGCTGGTGGGCCGACGGCGGGGGCAGCAGCCTCGAATTGCGCGACCCGCGCAGCGACAACCGCCAGGCCGCCAACTGGGCCGACAGCGACGAATCCAGCAAAGGCATCTGGACCACCATCGAGGTCACCAACTCCATCGGCGAAACGCTCGGCTCGCCAATCAATGACAACCTGCAAATCTTCCTCCTCGGCGTGGGCGAGTGTCTGGTGGACGACGTGGAACTGCACAATGGCCCCGCAGGCGCGAACTTGATCCTCAACCCGGGATTCGAGAGTGATTTGGCCAATTGGACGCCGCAAGGCTCCCACGACCACTCGACCATCGAGCCAGTGGGTTTTACCGGCGCCAAGAGCCTCCACTTGCGCGCCGCTTCGCGCGGCGACAACGGCGCGAACCGCGTTCGCTCCGCCGCCCTCGCCGCCAGCGGAGCGGTCGTCCTGCGCGCTCGCGCCAAGTGGATTCGCGGCTGGCCTGAACTGCTGCTCCGGCTCCACGGCGGAGGCCTCGAAGTCGGCGGACCCCTGCCCATCCAGCCTAACCTCGGCACGCCCGGCGCGCCCAACAGCCGGCTGCTGGCCAATGCGGGACCCGCGGTTTACGAGGTGATTCACAGTCCTATCCTGCCGGCGGCCAGCGAGCCGGTCGTGGTCACCGCCCGGGCCACGGATCCCGATGCGGCCATCACGGTGCGGTTGAAGTACCGCGTGGAACCGGCAACGACCCACACGGCGGTGACCATGGTCGATGACGGCATGGGCGCCGACAGCATTGCCGGGGACGGGATCCTCAGCGCGGGCATTCCGGCGCAGCCCAACGGCGCCACCGCATCGTTCTACGTCGAAGCGGTCGATGCCCTCGGCGCTACGAACACCTTCCCGACCGAGGTGTTTCCGACCCCACCGATGACCCGCATCTTCCCGAACGACTCCACCAGCCGCGAGTGCGTGGTCCGCTGGGGCGACCGGATGATGCCGGGCAGCCTGCCCAGCTACCACGTCTGGCTCAACAATGGGAACACGACCCGGTGGACCAACCGCCGGCCATTGCTGAACAATTCGACGGTCGACTCGACATTCGTTTACAACAACTACCGGGTGATTTACAACATGCGCCCGCTCTACGCGGGCAGCCCGTGGCATCGCGGCCAGATGACCACGGGGCCGGCCGGCGCCAACCTGGTGGACTACGACATCGGGTTCCCCAGCGACGACAAGCTTCTCGGCGCAGGCGATGCCGTCTGGAACAATCCCGGCAATCCCAGCGGCGGGGGCACCTCCGACGGCAGCGCCCAGTCCGAGCAGACCACCTACCTCATGTTCCGGGAACTGGGCATCCACTACAACTATCGGCGCTACATCCACATTTTCGTCAACGGCTCGCAGCGCAGCATCAACTCGAGCCGCCCCGGCAACTTCATCATGGAAGACTCCCAGCAGGCCAACAGCGACATCATCGACGAATGGTTTCCCGGTGAAACGGACGGCCAACTCTTCAAGATCGAGGACTGGTTCGAGTTCCCGGACAACGGCGACGACTTTACGGCCAACAACGACGCCGACCTCTCGCGCCGTATCATCCCTGGCACGGCGAACATCAGCCTCTCCCAGTATCGATTCATGTTCCGTAACCGCGCCCGCGGCGCCGGCGAATTGGCCAACGACTACACGAACTTCGTGAACCTTCTCGATATCGTTTCCCCCGCGTCGGCTCCGAGCGGTTCGACCATCACCAACCTCGTACAGTTCGACTCCATTGCGGACTACGAGCAGTGGATGCGCATTTTCGCCTGCCAGCATGCCGTCGGCAATTGGGACTCTTACGGGTACGACCGCGGCAAGAACGCCTACATGTACAAGCCCAAAAACGGCAAGTTCCACCAATGGACCTGGGACATCGACTTTACCATGGGGATCGGAGGGCACGCCGCAGGCACGGGTGTTTTTGGCACGACCGACCCGCGCATCATCGCCATGTGGAACACCCCGGCCATCCTCCGCGCCTACCTCCGTGCTTACGAGGACATCGTCAATGGCCCCATGAACAACTCCTTCACGGACCCGATTATCGATGCCAAGTCGGCCGCATTGACTCTGAACGCCGTCAACTACGACCCGAGCGGGATCACCACCATCAAGGCCTTCGTGACCGCCCGTCGCACTTACCTCCTCGGCTCGGTCTTGGGGAGCACCGTCGCGAACTTCTTCACCGCCTCGGTCGGCGGGCAGATGAATTTCACGACCAACGCCAACCTGATCACCGTCTCCGGCACCGCCCCGGTCGGCGCCCGCTACATCTACATCAACGGCATCAACGTCCCGATCACCTGGACCAGCGTCAGCAACTGGACGGCCCGCGTCGCCCTCTCCAATGGCGTCAACAACCTCACCGTCCAGGGCTATACGTCGCGTGGCACGCCCACCAACACTTCCCGCACCATCACCGTCAACTACACCGGCCCGAGCGCCAATCCAGCCGGCTCGGTCGTGTTCAATGAAATTCTCTACAACCCGACCGTGCCCGAAAGTTCCTTTGTGGAACTGTTCAACAATTCCCCGACCGTTGCCTTCGACATTGGAGGCTGGGAGATCAACGGTCTCGATTATTCGTTCCCTTCAGGCACCGTCATCGCGCCGCGCCAGTATCTCGTCATCCCGAAAAACATCAGCGCGTTCTCCTCAGCATTCGGATTTGGCGTCACCCCGATTCAAGACTACGACGGGGACCTCGACGCCGACGGCGAGACGCTCACGTTGCGCATCCCCGCCACCACCAACTCGCCGGCGGTCGTCATCGACAAGGTTCGCTATGAAAACCAGGCGCCGTGGGCCACGATCGCTCCGGCCAGCGGCTTCTCGTTGCAATTGATCGACGCTCAACAGGACAACTCGCGGGTCAGCAACTGGACCCTCCAGGAAGGCCAGTGGCTTTACGCCTCCTACACCGGAAGAATCCAGAGCAACGGCACAGCATTCCTCATCTTCATGCAAGGCAGCGCGGGCGACGTTTATATTGACGACATTACCCTCGTCACCGGGGCCGTGGCCGGGGTCGGCATGAACCTGCTCCAGAACGGCGGCTTCGAAACGCCATTGTCGGGCACCTGGACCAATCTGGGCAACCACAGCAACTCGGTGGCGACCACGGAATATGCCCACTCCGGCAGTTCGAGCCTGCACGTCATCGCCACGGGCCCCGGCGGCGGCAGCGCTTGCGTCCGGCAGACCATCGGGACGTTCCCGACCAACACCCTCTGCACCGTCAGCTTCTACTTCCTTCCAGCCACCAACGGCACGTTGCTGACGGTCCGCACGACACCGGGCAGTGATTTCAATACGAACCATCTGATTCGGATTGCACCCACGCCCACCAGCCCCGGCGCGGCCAATGTCGTCGCCGCCACGCTGCCGCCGTACGATCCGGTCTGGCTCAACGAACTCCAGCCGGAAAATATTGCCGGCATCACCGACAATATGGGCGATCGGGAGCCGTGGATTGAACTCTACAACGCCGGCCCTGGCAGCGTCGATCTGAGCAATTACTATCTGGCCAACAACTACGGCTCCAACCTCACCCAATGGCAGTTCCCCGCGGGCTATCAATTGGCGCCGGGCGAGCTGCGCATGGTCTGGGCGGACGGCGAACCGTTGGAAACCTCAGGCACGAACGCCCATACCAACTTCCGCCTCCCGATCGGCAGCGGCACGCTCGCGCTGGTCCGCCTGCTCGACGGCCAGCCGCAAATCACCGATTACCTCACGTACAACAACCTGCGGGCGAACCTTTCCTACGGCGACTACCCCGACGGCCAGCCTTTCACCCGCGTCGTCTTCCAATCGGCCACCCCGAGAGGGACCAACAACACCCGCGACATCAACGTGTTCATCAACGAGTGGATGGCCGCAAACGCCACCTTCCTGCTCGATACCAGCGACTACAATTACGATGACTGGTTCGAGCTTTACAACGCCGGCCCGAACTCCGTGGACCTCGGCAATTATTATCTGACCGACGACCTGATGGATCCAAAGAAGTTCCGCGTTCCGAACAACGGCCAGTACGTCATCCCGGCGGGCGGTTACCTGCTGGTCTGGGCGGACAACGATTCGGCGGACAACTCGCCCCTCTCGGCCGATCTGCACGCCAACTTTTCGCTCACCGCAAATTTTCCAGGCGAGGCCCTCGGCTTGTTCTCGCCCGATGGCGTCACGTCGATCGACACCGTCACCTTCGGCCAGCAGACCAATAACATCAGCGAAGGTCGTTACGCGGATGGCGCGATCAACCGCTACTGGATGCCGACTCCCACACCCCGCGCGGCCAACGTCATCTCCGGAGGCAACACCCCGCCCGAACTCGCCGCCATCCCCGACCGCACCATTCGCCTGGGCCAGACCGTCAGCTTCATGGCAATGGCCACTGATGGCGATCTGCCGCAGCAGACGCTGGCCTTCAGCCTCGGCGGCACGCCTCCGGGCGGCGCGATGATCACCGGCGGCGGCGGGCAGTTCACCTGGACCCCCTCCGCCGCGCAGACCCCGGGCGCGTACGACATCACCGTCGTCGTCACCGACAATGGCCCCGGCGCCCTGAGCGACATGGACACGTTCACGGTCACGGTCCGCCCGCCGCCTGTGGCGATGATCACCGGCAGCGGCGGCACCAGTGTCTCGATCAGCTTCGACACGATCCCGGGCCGCTCTTACCGCGTCGATTACAAGACCAACATCGACGACCCGGTGTGGCTGCCGCTCAACGCGCCGATCCCCGCGCCCGGCACCAGCCTGGAGATCACGGACAACTTCGGCGGCGAGACGCAGCGCTTCTACAAGGTTCTCCAGGTCGACTGAGCCGGCAGCCAAAAAGGCATTGTCCCTCCGCCTCGATGCGGGCAACCTGCCCGCTCGTTTATGCAGCAAGTGGACCTGGGATTGATTGGCGGCGGCACGGTGGGCGGCGGCGTGTTTGCCGCCCTCCAGCGCAACGGTGCGCTGATGGCCTCCCGCCTGGGGGTGCGGCTGCGGATCGCCCGCGTGGCCGTGCGCGATATCCGCAAGCGCCGCGCCGTGGCCATCCCGCGCGCCCTCCTCTCGACGGACTGGAAAGCTGTGGTGGATGACCCGCGCGTCAACCTCGTCGTCGAATTGATGGGTGGCACGACCACGGCGCGGCGGGTCGTGCTGGCGGCGCTGGGGCAGGGCAAGCCCGTTGTCACGGCCAACAAGGCGCTGCTTTCCGCGCACGGCGAAGAGCTGTTCGAGGCCGCCCAACGCCACGGTGCGAACCTCTACTACGAGGCGAGCGTCGCCGGCGGCATCCCGATCATCAAAGTCCTCCGCGAGGGCCTCGTCGGAAACCGCATTACGCGCCTCTACGGAATCGTCAACGGGACCTGCAATTACATCCTCACGCGCATGAAGCTCGAAGGCGCGGAGTTCGAGGAGGTGCTGGCCGAGGCGCAGCGGCTCGGCTACGCGGAGACGCCGCCCGGTCTCGATGTGGATGGCCTCGATGCCGCGCACAAGACGGGCATCCTCGCTTCGCTGGCGCATGGTTTCTGGGTGAACCCGCGGCACATCCACGTCGAAGGCATCCGAAGCGTCACGCGCCTGGACATGCAGTTCGCAGGACTGCTCGGCTACACCATCAAGCTGCTGGGCATCGTGAAAAAGGAGGGCGGCGCTGCGGACGCCTCCCGTTCCACTCGTTACAGATCCCGCAACTCACAACACGTAAAGCGAAACAAGGCGGTTCAGGTTTCGGTTTATCCGACGCTTGTCCCCGACTCCCACGTCCTGGCCAGCGTCAACCACGTCTTCAACGCCATCTACGTCCGGGGCGACATCGTGGGCGACACGCTTTACTACGGGCGAGGCGCGGGTCCGGATGCCACGGCCAGCGCCGTGCTGAGCGACCTGGCGGACGCCGCGCTCGACCTCAAGTGCGGCACGCGCCATCGCATCCCCCCGTTCGTCCCGCACGAGCGTGATGGCGCGGTGCTGCCCATCGACCAGGTGGTGTCGCGCTACTACGTCCGCCTGAGCGTGATCGACAAGCCGGGAACGCTTGCGAAGATCGCGGCAATTTTGGCCGAGGCGCGCATCGGCATTTCCTCGGTGATCCAGCCCGAAGGCCACGAAGGCAAGAGCGTGCCGCTCATCCTGATGATCCATGACGCGACCCACGCGGCGATGCGGGCCGCGCTGGCGAAGATTGCCCGGCTGCCCGTCGTCAAAGGCGCGCCCGTGATGATTCGCGTGGAGAATTTCGAGTGAAGATGACTATCCATCAGAGCGGCGCCTGGCCGGGCGTCATCAAACGCTACGCCGAGTTTCTTCCCGTCAGCAGCGCCACGCCCGTGGTCACCCTGCTCGAAGGCAACACGCCGCTCATTCCCGCGCTGCGGTTCGTCGAGGCCGTCGGCGGAAGCATCCAACTCTACCTGAAGTACGAGGCGCTCAATCCGACCTGCTCATTCAAGGACCGCGGGATGACCCTCGCGGTTTCCAAGGCTCGCGAGCGGGGCGCGCAGGTCATCGTCTGCGCCAGCACCGGCAATACCGCGGCCAGCGCCGCCGCCTATGCCGCGCGCGCTGGCATCCAATGCGTCGTCCTGCTCCCCAAAGGTCGGATCGCCCTGGGCAAGCTCTCGCAAGCGCTCCTGTACGGCGCGACCACGCTCTCGGTGGAAGGCGGCTTCGACGACGCGCTTCGCATCGTGCGCGAATTGGGCGAGACCGGCAAAGTCGAGGTCGTCAACTCCATCAACCCCGTCCGCATCGAGGGACAGAAGACGGCGGCGTTCGAGATTTGCGACGCGCTCGGCGACGCGCCTGACTTTCACTTTCTCCCGGTTGGCAACGCCGGCAACATCACCGCCTACTGGAAGGGCTTCAAGGAATACCAGGCCGCCGGCCACTCCGACACCTTGCCGAAGATGATGGGATGGCAGGCCGCGGGCGCCGCGCCGATCGTCGATGGCGCGCCCGTGGCGAATCCCGAGACCGTCGCCAGCGCCATCCGGATTGGCAATCCCGCAAGCTGGCAGCCCGCGGTGCAGGCGGCGCAGGAATCGGAGGGCCGGATCGACAAAGTCACCGACGACGAAATCCTGGCGGCCTACAAGTTAATCGCCCGTACCGAAGGCATCATGGCCGAGCCCGCTTCGGCTGCGGCCCTGGCCGGCCTGATCAAGTCCATTCGGAGCGGATGGATTCCCGAAGGAAGTCTTGTGACCGCAACCCTCACGGGCCACGGTCTCAAGGATCCAGACATGGCCATCAGCGCCGCCGGCTTCGAGCCTGTCAGCGTCCCGCCGGACACGGCGGCGGTGATGAAGGCGATTGGATTCGCATGATTCGAGACACGCTTGGAAAAATTGAGGAACGGATTCGCGCCGCGGAATCCGTCACACCCCAACAGCGCGAGGAACTGCTCGGCCTGTTGGCGGCGCTCAAGGGCGAGGTTGACTCGCTTCCGGAGGCCGACCGGGAACAGGCACAGAGCATCGCTGGCTTCACCGCCGTGTCGGCCCACGAAGCGACCCGCGACGAGAAGAACCCGGAGTTGGTGAAGCTTTCCATCACCGGTCTTTCGCACTCGGTCGAAGGATTCGAGGAATCGCATCCCAAGCTGGTGCAGGCGGTGAACTCGATTTGCACCACGCTGTCGAACCTGGGGATTTGAAGGCCGGGCCCGGCAGCCGGGGCGCGTGCATGGCTTCGCTTGGACGAAGAGGTAAGCTCTCGTGTTGATGGCGCCTCCTTCGTTTCCTTCGTTTGCGGCTGTTGGATTCGGCACCCAGCCCCGCCGGTGCGGATTTATGCACAGAAGGAAACGAAGCTAACGAAGCATCGAAGCCGAAGCCCTTCCTGAAAACCGCTCCACTGGCAGGTCTGAAGAATTCTGTCATGCACTCTCGCGCCAATCGCGCTCGCGGGCAAGCCCGAATGGCCGGGCTGCGGTCGGGGCGCCTCAGAAGGGCCTGTCGCCCAAATCAATTCTGCCCGCCAAACACGCGGAGCACACGAAAGAAGAGGCTTCCTTTTCGCGTCGTTTCGCGTGTTTCGCGGGAACTCGGGGCTAACTGAACCACCTGCTGCACGGCCGGAGGAAGTCCGGCGGAATGCAGCCATTATCAAGAATTGACATTAGCCCCCATTAGACGCATCTACGGCCTTGAAGCCGCCCCCGCAGGTTGTCACTCTGCCGCCCGTGGGTTCCAAGCGTGCAAATCGTTCCGGAACGCAAACCGGAAGTTCCGTCGTCGCCGTTGACTTGTTTTGCGGCGCTGGTGGACTGACCCGTGGCCTGCTTGACGCTGGCGTCAAGGTCGCGGTCGGCTACGACATCGACCCCGCCTGTGAACACCCCTACGAGTATAACAACCATCCCGCCACATTCCAAAAAAAGAGCGTAGTCAAACTGACCGGAAAGGAACTCGCCAAGTGGTATCCCAAAGACTCCTGCCGCGTCCTCGTGGGATGCGCCCCTTGCCAGCCGTTCTCCAAATACACCCAGGGCCAGGACACCCAAGCGGACGAAAAATGGCCGCTGCTCCACGAGTTCGCCCGGCTCGTGCGCGAACTCGGCCCCGACATCGTCTCCATGGAGAACGTGCCGGAACTACAACGCCACTCCATCTTCGCCGACTTCCTCAACACCCTCCGGCATGAAGGCTTCCACTTCACCGACGACGCCGGCAAGTACATCGTTTATTGCCCCGATTACGGCATCCCCCAGCACCGCCGCCGCCTCGTCATCGTCGCCTCGAAACTCGGCCCCATCGAACTCATCCCGCCCACACACCAGCCGGCTGAATACCGCAAAGTCTCCGACGTGTTGCGCGGTCTCCCCCGCCTCGCAGCCGGTGACGAATGTCCCGCCGACCCGCTTCACCGCACTAGTCGCCTCTCGCCCGTGAACCTCCGCCGCATCCGCGCCTCGACCCCCGGCGGCACCTGGCGCGACTGGCCGCGCGGACTCGTCGCCGACTGCCACAAGGAAAAGACCGGCAAAACCTACCCCGCCGTCTATGGCCGCATGGAGTGGGACAAACCCTCGCCCACCATCACCACGCAATTCTTCGGCTTGGGCAACGGGCGCTTCGGCCATCCGGCCCAGGACCGCGCCATCTCCCTGCGCGAAGGCGCCATCCTCCAGTCCTTCGCTGAGCACTACGAATTCGTGAAACCCGGCGGCGAATACTGCTTCAAGACCATCGGACGGCTGATTGGCAATGCCGTGCCGGTGCGGTTGGGGGAAGTTGTTGGGAAAACAATTCGACGCCATATGGAGGAACATGGACAGCGCCAGCAAGTTCACGTTTGAAATCTCTCTTAGCGTCTTAAATCACTTGGGGAGGAACCTGTACCGCAGCTTCGCAACCGTTCTCGGCGAGGCAATCTCGAATGCATGGGATGCTGATGCGCGCAATGTGTGGATTTACGTGGATCGGAACAAACGCAGTTTCTGCATTAAGGATGACGGCATCGGCATGAGTGCCGAAGATTTTCAGACAAAGTTCCTGAAGATAGGATACTCGAAGCGGAAAGGCGGAAAGAGCCACTCTAAGAAGGGCAGACCGTTTATCGGGAGAAAAGGCATCGGGAAGCTCGCTCTGCTGTCTTGTGCGGCGCGAATTAGTGTAATCTCGAAAAGAAAAGCAGCCGATTACGTTGGTGGAGCCATCGTCAATTCAAAACTCGACGAAGCGATAACCGATGACCTGACTCCGCAGGAATACCCATTGGCTCCTGTGGACATGAAAGCGTTTGCTAAGTTCACGGCAGGCCACTCACACGGGACGATAATCCGGTTTGAGAGCCTCAAGGATGGCGTGAAGCGCAGCTTCGACTTCTTGAGCAAGATTATTGCGCTCTACTTTCGTTTTTCACTGCTTGACAGGTCGTTCAAAGTTTTTCTAAACGACGAAAAGATCACACACAAGCATTTGAACGACCTTGCGGAGAAAACGCAGTTCCTCTGGACAATCGGGGATTACGAAGATCCTTATGTCGCTGGTTTGGAAAAGGCATTCTCCAAGGAAGCAAACCGGCACGAGATTAAGGCCGTCAAACTCGCGGGTGTCACCGGCTTTATCGCATCGGTGAAGCTCCCAAGAGACTTGAAGATCATGACCACCGATGAACGCGCGGGCATCGATCTTTTTGTGAACGGGCGCTTGCGCGAACGGGACATCCTGAAGCACATCCCTACTGCGCGAGTCGTTGAGAACTATTTGTATGGACAAATCCACTTTGATGGCCTCGATGACAAAAACGACCGCTTCACAAGCAGTCGCGAGGGCATTGTCGCCGATGATCCCAAATACCAGGAGTTCCTCGGGAGATTTCGGAAGAAGCTATTAACGATTGTCGAGGATTGGGACGTCTGGCGGCGAAAACACCGCGAAGACGGCGACCCCGAGAACGAGAGCATCTCGAAAACAGAAAGGGCCTCGGCTGGCCTGTATAACGCGGTTGCCAAGGGATACGAACCTGCAAAAGGATCGAAGAGTGCTGACAAAGTAGATGGCTGGGTGAACGGACTGAGTGACGACGCGGCTTTCAACTTCGAATCGTACGCGGAGTGCTTTATCTCGGAAAACTTGGTCCGCAAATACATCAAAGAGAAAAATCTTCCGCTGTCCAACGAGGCGCAGGCCGAAGCAGCGCAATGGAAAAGCAAGGAAGTTGACAACAAGAACAAAGGAAACGTCAGCATTCAGATACGGCGCGGCGCAGAGGACTTGAGCTACTTGTCGATGGACGGCTTGGCGAACCTTGTTGATAAGCGAGACAAGATTAAGGAAGCCTGCCTTGCTCGGGATGCTGCCGAGTTCAAACCGATCAGAGATGCGGTAGCGCACACAGCACTGCTGACTGACGAAGCGAAGAAGAAGCTCTCGACCGTGCGAGAGAACATCAAAGCGCGAGTCAAGGCGCTTCTGTCCCCGGGGACATAGGGGTCTTTGGTCCGAACTTTACAATGCCCAACCACCTGACGCCAGAGCAGCGTTCGCGCGCGATGAAGCGCGTGAAGCTCAAGGACGGTTCGCTGGAAAAACCGGTGCAGCGTGAATTGCGCGCCCGAGGCCTGCGGTTCAAACGCCATGTGCGCACCCTGCCCGGCAGCCCGGACCTCGTCTTCCCGGAACAGAAGCTGGCCGTGTTCGTGGACGGAGACTTCTGGCACGGCTACCGGCTGCCAGCATGGGAGCACAAGCTCTCGCCTTTCTGGCGAGACAAACTCCACACGAATCGCGCTCGTGACCGACGCAATTTTCGCCGCCTGCGCTTGGCCGGTTGGCTGGTGGTTCGCCTGTGGCAACACGATGTCGAGAGGCGTCTGGTGCCTTCTGTCGAACGCATCGTTTCTCTCCTCAACGCCCGCCGCCGCCGCTCGGCGTAGGCGGTTGTTCCGGGAAAATGGACGGCAATTTGGAAGCCTTCGCGCAACGGTTCGGGCGGCACGAGCAGGCGGCCGGCGAATTCGTAGGCTTGCCATTCGACCCAGCCGTATTCCGTGTCGGGGATGGCCGAGATGTAGTCGAACCATTCCTTCGCGGTGGCGTGTTGAAGGCCGGCGTAGATGTCGCGGTGCAGTTCCTCGCGGGAAAGGTGGTCGTATTTGGAATCCACAGGCCTGAATGGCCTTCGGCCTCGTTAAACCGTTGAATCGTTAAATGCGTTAAAAGGGAAGGCGACTGGACCGGCGCGCTACCGGATCGAGGAATGGGAGGGAGGGGCCGACAGGGCCAGGGCGGGTGACGGCTCCCCGCGTCCTTCCACCGGGGCCAGTGGCCCGGCTTCTGATTAGCGTAGCGCAGCCGTCCCGGCTGCGAGTTTGCGGGGCGTCTCGCCACGTTCCGCGCCCGGCGACGGGACGTCGCCCGAACTCGCAGGCGAGGACGCCCGCG
>CAZZAQ010000021.1:4692-16490 GCA_964652165.1 uncultured Bifidobacterium sp. | reverse complement strand
CGGACCTGCGCTTGCGCCCCCGAATCCAGACCCGCCTCCCCTGTGTGATGCTCCTGGTGCTCTTGTCGGGGGCCGGGGCCCAGGAGCGCGCGGGCAACCCGGTTGCTGTGGCCGGGCAGCATCTGGCGCAAGCCGAGTCGGCCTTGCAGGAGCAGGAGTTCGTGCTGGCGGAAAGCGAATACCGCTTTGCCGCCGAGGCTGCGCTGACCTCGCTGGGCCTGATGGACCTCGAAGAGGGCCGGTTCGACGACGCGCTGCAGTCGTTTCAGGAGGCCTCGGGCGTGGTGGCCGAGCCGCGGCAAAGCGTGCTCAACGCGGCGGTGGCCCACCTGCGCCGCGGCCATGCCGAAGACGCGCTTCCCGTCTTGCGCGATTTCTTGACCAACCGCTCTGCCGATGTGGCCGCGCGCGCCCTGCTGGCCCAGGCGCTCAGCGCCCTGGGGCGCACCGAAGAGGCGAGCTGGGAGTTGAAGGACGCCCTGCAAACTTCCCCGGACAATCCCGAACTGCTCTACAACCTGGCCAGCAGCCAGCTGGCTCTGCATCAGATCCAAGAGGCGAGCTTCCACCTGGAACGGCTGAAGAAGCTCCGGCCTCTGGCCGTCACGCACGTGCTCGTCGGCCGCACCTACCGCGATTTCGGCTACTACCGTGAGGCGGAGGTGGAACTGCTCCACGCCCTCAAACTGGATCCCCGTGCCCGCCGCGCCCACTACTACTTGGGCAGCATCTACCTGCAGAGCGAAGGCTCCAAGGGAATCCAGCACGCCCCAGCGGAGTTCGAACAGGAGCTCCGCCTGGCCCCAGACGACTACTTGACGAACCTCTATATGGGCATCGCCCGTGTGACCCTGCGGGAATACGCCACCGCCGTGCTGCCGCTGCGGCGTGCGGCTCAAGCCGCACCGCGGGAGGCGGCTCCATATTTCTTCCTGGGCCAGACCTATCATTTCCTGGGAAATTTCCCGGCCGCGGTGCGTACGCTCCGGGAAGCGATCCGGCTGACCGCCAGGGACCAGTTGGGCAACGCCTACTACGTGCTGGCCCAGTCGCTGCGCGGGCTGGGCCAGGAGTCGCAGGCGCTCCCCCACTTTGCCCGGGCCCAGGAACTGAAGGCGGAAAAGAAGCGCAGCGAGCAGGAGCGGCTGCGGCGCTTTCTGGTCAACGAGCCGCAACTCTCGGGCGGAATGTTGGCCTCGGTAGTCGTGACCGGCGCCGGCGAAGACCGGGGGGCCGCAACGCCCCGGCGCACGCGCGCCCAAAAGGAACTGCGCAGCCAGATCCGATCGGTGGTGGCCCGCGCCTATTTCAACCTGGGCACGCTGCACGCGCGCGAGCAGCAGTTCGCGCGCGCTGCCGGCTTCTTTCAGCGGGCTGCGGGCTGGAGTGCCGGTTTCTCCGGGGTGCAGTATTCTCTGGGGCTGGCGCGTTATAACGCGCAGCAGTATGCCGAGGCGGCTCTGGCGCTGGAGCGGGTGCTGCAGACCGACCCCACCAACCGGCGCGTTGCCCGCCTGTTGGGCCTCTCCTATTTTCACAGCGACCAATTCCAGCGCGCCGTACCCTTATTGTTGGCCGATCCCGAGGCCGGCAGCGACAGCGGACTCCGGTACGCGCTGGGCGTTTCGCTGGCGCGCAGCGGCCAGACGGACGAAGCCGAGCAGATCTTCGGGGAGATGCTGCGCAGCCCTTCCACTTCTCCCGACCTGCTGGTGCTGATCGGGCAGATCCACGCCCAGCAGCAGGATTTTGAGAGCGCCCGCGGTTTCTTCCGTCGCGCCCTGGAGCTCAATGCGGAAACTCGTGAAGCGCACTATTCCATCGGGCAGATGGAACTGCGCGGCGGCCGGCTGGCGGAGGCGGAGCAGGAATTCCAGCAGGAGCTTCGCCTGCAGCCGCAGGATGCCCGGGCACGCTACCATCTGGCCTTCGTGCTGGAATTGCAACAGCGGCACGACGAAGCCCTTCCCCTGCTCGAGCAGGTGCTGCGCGCCCAACCTGGCTACGCCGACGCACGTTACCTGACGGGCAAGATCCTGATGGACCAGGGCCAGCCCGGCAAAGCAGCAGAACAACTGGAGGCCGCAGTCCGGCTGGCTCCCGAGCAACCCCACATGCGTTATCAACTGGCGCAGGCCTACCAGAAGCTGGGCCGAACCCAGGATGCGGACCAGGAGTTCGCCCGCTTCCGCGAGCTCAAGCAGAAGCAGGAGCAACCGCGATGAGACGCTCCCTCGCCCTCGGCTTGCTGCTGCTCGCGCTTCCCGCCTGCTCGGCCGCGCAGTCCGGACGGGCCGCGCCCGGTCCTCTGGCAACCGCGGAGCAGCTCCTGGGGGAGGGCCGGCTGGAGCAGGCGGAACGGCTGCTGAACGCGCAATTGCGCCGGAATCCGCGTCAGCCCCAGGTGCTCAACCTGCTCGGTACACTGCGGGCACGCCAGCAAAAGCACGAGGAAGCGGAAAAGCTGTTTCGCGCTGCGCTGGAGGCGCAGCCGCAGATGGTAGGGGCACGCTTCAACCTGGCAATGTTGTACCTTCAGTCCAACGATGCGAACACCGCCATCCGCCTCCTGGAGCAGGCGGCACAGATCAAGCCCCTGGATAAGGAAGTGGGCGCGGTGCTCGCATCCTTATATTCGAGGGCTGGCCGGCTGGACTGGGCCGAGCAGCAGTATCTGCAGGTTCTGGAAGCCCACCCGTCGTCCGTGGAGACCCTGCGCTCGCTGGCTCGACTCCGGGCCCAGGCGGGTGACCAACGGGGAGCAGCGCAGTTCTTACACCGTGCCCAGCAGTTGGCCCCCAACTCAGAAGTCCTGCTGCATGACTACGCGCTGGCCGCCCTGCGGACCGGAAGTCCGGCCGACGCCGCCCGGGCCATCTCGGCCGCGGTACGCATGAACCCGGACGCCGCCGACTACCAGTATCTCCTGGGTGTCGCTTACCTGTGGCTGGGCAATGCCCCTGATGGCACGCCCTACCTGCAGCGAGCCAGCGAACTAGAGCGGGAGCGTTCTGCATTTCACCTCGCATTGGGCATGGCGCTGAACAGCCAGAAGCGATTTGCCGAGGCTCGCGAGGCGTTGGAGCGCTCTCTAGCCTTGAGTCCCGGGCAACCCACGGCGCTCTATGTGCTGGCAGAGGTGGCGCAGGGCGAGAGCGATCTGGATCGCGCGGAGAGCCTGGCACGGCAGGTGATCCAAAGCGATGCCCGCCATGCCGGAGCCAACCTGGTCTTGGGGATGGTGCTGCTCAAGCGCGGCGATCTGGAAGGCGCCCGGCAAGCTTTGGAGATCGCCGCCCAGTCCGATCCCGCTTCTGCCAGAACCCAGTACCAGCTCAGCTTGGCCTATGCCCGCCTGAAGGACGAGGTGCGCGCGCAACAGGCGCTGGCGGCATATCAGAAGGTGCGCCAGGAGAACATCCAGAGCCTGGAATCGTTGCGCCAGCTCCTGAATTTTGCCCAATCCGACGCTCGGAGAAACACCCAATGAACCTTCGCTCCAAGGCCCTTGCAGGCCTGCTGGCTGTGCTCTGGTCAACCGCCTCGGCCTTTCAGCAACCAGCGACTCCAGCTTCGCCGCCCCCTCTGCCTGCACCGGCAGTCGTCTTCCACGACGCCAGCGCAGAAGCCGGTATCACTTTCCGGCACAACTCCGCGCCCGAGAAAAAGTACATCGTGGAGTCCATGAGCGGAGGCGTGGCCCTGCTGGATTACGACCACGACGGCTGGCTGGACATCTACTTCGTCAATGCCTGCACCGCGGACACCGCCGCGGACCCAAAATGCAGCCGCAGCGCGCTCTATCACAACCAACACAACGGCAAGTTTACCGACGTAGCCGAGCAGGCCGGAGTAGCGTTCGTGGGGTGGGGCCAGGGAGCCTGTGTGGCCGACGTGGACGCCGATGGCTTCGACGACTTCTATGTCACCGTCCTGGGCGACAACCGCATGTATCGCAACAACGGCAACGGCACCTTCAGCGAGCAGGCCACGAAGCTGGGAATCGCGGGCGGAGGCTGGTCCACGGGCTGCGCCTTCGCCGACTACGACCGCGACGGCGACCTGGACCTGTTCGTCAGCCGCTACGTGAAGGTGGACCTGGCGAACCTGCCCGTGTTCGGCGTGGGCAAGACCTGCCAGTACCGCGGCGTCCCGGTGCAGTGCGGGCCCCGGGGCCTGCCGGGAAGCGGCGACCTGCTCTACCGCAACAACGGAGACGGGACTTTTGCCGAAGTGGGCGAAGCCGCTGGCGTCTCGGATCCCAACGGCTATTTCGGCCTGGGGATTGCTTGGTTTGACTACAACCGCGACGGCTTCCCCGACCTGTTCGTGGCCAACGACTCCAATCCCAATTTTCTCTATAAGAACCTGGGCAACGGCAAGTTCGCGGAAGTGGCCTTCCCCTCGGGCGTAGCCGTGAGCGAGGACGGCGGGGAACAGGGCAGCATGGGCGTAGCCCTCGGCGACTACAACGGCGACGGGCGCCTCGATCTCTACATCACCAATTTCTCGGAGGAGTACAACGCCCTCTATCGCCAGCAAGCCGACGGCAACTTCAGCGATGCCTCCTTCGAATCGCGCTCGGCGCAATCCAGCCTGCCCTACGTGGGCTGGGGCACGGCTTTCTTGGACTACGACAACGACGGCTGGCCCGATCTGCTGGCCGTGAATGGGCACGTCTATCCGCAACTGGAAACCGCCAACTTGGGAGCGTCGCTGCCCTACCGTCAGCGCAAGCTCCTCTACCGCAACTTGGGGAATGGCACTTTCGCTGAGGTTGGCGCCCAGGCCGGCCCCGCCCTGATGGAGAAGCGGGTGAGCCGCGGCGCTGCCTTCGGCGACCTGGACAACGACGGCGACGTGGATGTGGCGATCAACGATCTGGACGGTGCGGCCATGCTCCTGCGCAACGACGGCGGGAATGCCAATCACTGGCTCTCGGTGGAGCTCGAAGGCAAAGGGAAGAACCGCAACGCCCTGGGCGCCATCGTCAAAGTGGTGGTGGGCCCTCGCTCCCAGGTGCAGGTGGTGCGCAGTGGAACCAGCTACCTTTCGCAAGACGACTTCCGCCAGCACTTCGGCTTGGGCAGCGCCACCCGGGTGGATGCGTTGGAAATCACCTGGGCCGACGGCACCGTGACTCGGCGCACCGGCGTAGCCGCCGATCAAGTCCTGAAGATTGCTCAGCCCTGATTCGCCCAGAAATCCCGAAGGGCGAAAGCTACGGCGCCGGCTTCACGGCGTGGCCAACAGCAAGGGAAGTTCGGCGGTCCCGAGCAGGCCGGTGCGGTGGTCGCGCACGCCCAGGCGCACCCTACGGGTGCGCGCGGATGCTAGGATGCCGGCAGTCACTTTCCCCTGGAGGTGCGATGGACATCCGGCTGGCCATGATCTTCATCCTCCGCGTCATTGCGCTGGCCATAGTGCTCACCTTCTGCTTCGCCGTGGGCGGCATACTTTCCGGTTTGGGCTCAACCGCGCCGGCCGGCAGCCCGTCCCCGGACCCGGGCAAGACCGGGCAGGCCTTGCTGACGCTCTCGCTCTGCGTGAGCGGCGTGATGGCTTACCTCATCCAGCGGTCGCGCTGGCACGGATGGAAACTGGCTGGCGCACTGTTCGTGGGCATGTACGGAGTCATGACGGTTCTCAGTCAGCTCGAGTCGCTTGTCTTTTTGGAGCACCGGATGTCGCGGGCAACGATCGCGAGCATCTTCCTCATGGGAGCGATGGTGTCCGCGCTGTACACGCCGCTGGCCGTGCTGGTGATGGGCAAGCTGCGCGCGCCTCCTGAATTTGCCCAACCCAACCTGCGGCTGGTGATGTCGCCGCGTGCCTGGGGTTGGAAGCTGGCCGTCATCGCCCTGGCCTACACCGCGCTCTATATGGGATTCGGATACTACGTGGCCTGGCGGGATCCAGCGGTGCGGGCCTTCTACGGAGGGACCGATGCGGGCAGTTTCCTGGCCCAACTGGCGTTCATCTGGAATACCACGCCATGGATCTATCCCTTTCAGATGGGGCGCGCCTTGCTGTGGACGGCCTTCACGCTGCCGCTGATCCGCATGCTCCGGGGGCCGGCGTGGGAAACAGCGCTGGCGATGGCCTTGTTCTTTTCGGTGTGGAGCACCATGCTGCTGCTTCCCAACCCATACATGCCGGAGGCGGTTGCCAGAACCCACCTCATAGAAACCTTCTGGTCGAACTTGATCTTTGGTGCGCTGGTGGGATACCTGTTGGGAAGTGTGGAGTCCCCACTGCCTCCCAGGGTGCGCCAGGCCTGATTTCGTCTGCCCCCGGGGAACTGCTTTGTCTTGGTGCCAGCGAGCGCCTCGTGCGTCGCCACGCTCATTCCATCGATCCACACGCGATTTTGGTCACAAAAGTCCCCACAGTCGGCCGGTTTTCAGGGGGAGCAACGCCCGTAAGTGATTGAAAAAATTGGTGGGCCCGCCTGGATTCGAACCAGGGACCAAGGGATTATGAGTCCCCTGCTCTACCGCTGAGCTACAGGCCCGCCCTCGAGGGTGAGGTACCCTTTGGAACTGTAGCGAAAACAGGGGCAGGGAGCAATCGCCGGGATGGAATCGAAGCGCTACTTCGCGGCCTGTTCCACCGACTCCAGCGACCCGAAGCCAACGCCCAGCCGCCGACAGACCAGATACTGCCGGTCGAAGCGGTTCGTGGTGCTCATCAGTTCGCCCAGACCGCTCAGCGGTCCGCGCCAGGGCCAGCGGAAGACAGGCAGGGGATAGTCGGTCCCGAACAGAAGGCGGTTGTGTACCTCCGGATGCCTGCGCAAACGCAGCAACATGCGGAAGCGGTTGGGGAGAGTGAGCGCGGAGATGTCCGCGAAGAAGCGGGAATACTGGCGCGTGAGTTCGAGAAACGTCGGGTAGTACTTCTCGTAAAACAGGAGGCCGTAACTGCATCCGTGGGCGGCAATGACGGTGGCGCCTTCGTCGAGCGCCACGCGCAGGCGCGTGGGATCGCCCGCCGACTGGTCCTTGCCGATGAGGCTGAACTCGTAGCCCACGTGGCTGAGGAAAGGCACGCCGAGGCGCGCCAGCGCGCGATAGAAGGGAACGTGGCGTTTGTCGGCGGGATCGAACTGCTGGGAGTTGGGCAGCACTTTGACCAGCCTGGCGCCGGCGGCGGCGCAGCGCTCCAGCTCCTCCACCGCATCGCGGCGCTGCGGATTGATGGAGACGCCCGGGAGAAAGTCGTTGGGATAGGCTCTGGCCACCTTCAGCACGTAATCGTTGCTGATGACGAAGTCGGTGCGCTCGCGGTCAAACTTGCCGTGTTCGTCGTAAGCGCCGTCCATGCCCAGGAGCACCGCCTTGCCGACGAACTTCGACGCGCGCAGTTCGCCCAGCAGGTCGTCAACGTATTTCTGGTTGGACTTGGGGGGATCGTTCAGGTCGAGCCCGTGCTTGCGAATGAGGTTGCGCGCCAGCGGACTCTTGAGCAATTTTTGGGAAACGTAGCAGCCGTTGTCCGCGTCCGGCAGCGCCAGCAGATGGACGTGGCAGTCGGTGAGTTTGGCGGAGGGAGCTGGTGACGGCAGCATGAAGATATTTGTACCAGACCGGCGTGGAGCCGCGCTCTCGCCGCGCACGCCAGCGCATGAAGCCAAGACCCAGGAGTCTCGCCGGGCAGAGTACCGGCGCAGGCTGCGCGACAAGGCCTAGCGCAGAGCCGCCAGGAAACGAAGGGCGGCGATGCCGGGCAAGAAAAAATAGCCGCCGCCTTTGACGGTTACAAAGCGCGGCACCTGCTTCACCCGCAGTCGCACCGGGGCCCGTGGGATGGTCAGGTTGCGGGGATAAGGGTCGTCCTTGGCCCCAGGCTCCAGATTGTCGCCGATCAGCGGATCGCGATCGTCATACAAGCCGCCAAACTTGCGATTGTCGATCCAGGTTTGCTGCAGGAACTCGAACTGCCGCTGGATGTCGGCGTTAATGCAGAGAAACAGCAGGCCGCGCGGCTGGCCATCATCCACCGTCTGGCCTTCTGGCAAGGGCTCGCCGTAGTTTGCGCCGCGGCGCAGGATCCTGTGGCGGTTCACGTTGGTCAGCGATTCCTGCGGGTTGTTCCCCATAGAGTCGCGCGGATTGGACCGGCGAATATGAGCGCCCACCGGGCAGGCATACCCGTGGCGGTCGGTATCCGCGAAGCCGAAATCGTTGCTCTGGGGGAGGTCTGCAACGCGCGGGTCGGCCTGCTGGGGAGCGAGGGTGAGTGGCGCCCCGTTTGGCCATCGTCCGACCACCTTGGCCATGACGCAAGCCCGCTCCTGGGCGTTGGGGAAGCGCTGTTGAAAGAAGCTGCGGAACAAGGCCACGTCCTGATGCAGTTTGCGAAATACAAGATAGCTCCCGTTGAGCCCGAGATCGCGGAGGTCCTTGCTCCCGGCGTCGCTCTCATCGTGGGGAAGCGGGTGAAGGAGCCGGTTCGAGTCGCACGCAGCAGGCGCGGTCGGAGTGGGCGGAAAGTGGCCGTAGGAATTCGGATAACCGAGAATAAACTCGCCGGGCTTGATGGGGACTTGCGCGTCGACGCGCTTGACAGTGCTGCCCTCGATAGGCGGCTGAGAGATGCTGTCGCGAAACCCGAAGTGCTCCTTCTGGTCGCCGCGACGGTAACCTACCTCGGCCCAAATGACAGCGATGCCATGCTGCTTCATCGCTTCTTCGTGTTCCGCGCGACAGCGATCGAGAGCCGCCCGGGACGGGGTTTGAAGAATCAATAAGACGTGGATTCGGTCCTGTGGTACGCCGTTCCCGCCGGAACCGCCGAACTCCCAATGGTTGGGCTCGCTCGCGTCATTGTCGCCCAGCCGGCGGGAACGCGAAGCCTCAGCCATGCCCTGGCGGAATTCCTCGGGGAAGGTATCGAAGGAATCCTGGGGCAGCCCGATGGCGCGCAGCCCTGGGGCTGTGAAGGCAAGGTTAACCGCGCAGTCGGATTCGCGGGCCGCTTTCCGGGAGCCGCCCCTCCAACCTGCGTTGGTCGTCCGTTCCGCCATGGTCGCCAGCCATTGGCGTGCCTGGATCGGGCCTTTGACTTCAAGAAAGAGGTAACAAGAAAACACCAAACCACCGTAGCCGGTGATGATGATTCCCTGGATGTCATCGGTCTGGAGCGAAGGGTTACTCATGCGAGTTTTTCTCCGTTTCGTTGCGAGACGGGACGCGCCGCCACGCTAGCCGGGCAACTATCTGTAGGATCCGCTGACAAACCGGCCCACGGCGCCGACAGTAAACGGGCGCACGGCGTCGAAGGTCTTTCGCACTGCCAAATCCTGGGCGATGTTGGCCACAGTGGCGTCCGGGTATGCGCTGTAAAAGACTTGTGCAGGGTGCTGGTGCTCGCGAATGACTCGCTTGAAGGACTCAATATCCAGAGAACCCCCCTTGGGAAACCCCTCGGAAGGACCCCAAATGGCGTTCATGCCTGGAGCAGCATGGTCGCCAAAATCGTCGATGTAACTTTCCCAGCTGCCGTCGTAGTTGCTTTCAAAAAGCAGGTTGTCTTCGCCGTCAATCACGACCCAGCGTGCGAAATGAATGGTGGAAAGGCCCGACAACTTCCCCGTCGGGCTCGGCTTGGTGAACAACCGGCCCCCAAACAGAAAAATGCGCAGCAACAGGCGTGGCCAGCGCCCCTTCTTGACCGGCGAGATGACGGTCATCTGGTTCTGCACCACGATGTCTTCGATCCGGGCGAGTTCAGCGCCGGTCACCGCCCGAGTGTTGGGGGTGACGGCGCCGGGTTGAACTCCCACCAGCCAGTCGATGAATCGGGCAAGGCCCTGGGGAATGGGCTTGTAGGAATCGTCGGGCTCCGACTGCGTCACGGGCGTTGACGTTGAGGCCGGCACCTGGTCTTGGGTGGCGTCCAGACAATTGTCAACCTGCTCCCGCAACTTTATGTTGGCTTGAATCTCGCGAGCCGACAGGCCGGGAAACGCGATCAGGGGAAGGCCGGGCTTGTGGGAATAGGGCCGCAGGAATTCTGCGAATTTCGCCGCATCCAAGGCGGAATCGGGAGTGTACCCTTCGCAGCAACGCCAGATGGGCTCCATGCCCGGGCCGAGCTTCGAGGTGAGCTCAACCATATACGCGTCAAACTCGCCGTCGTAGCAGGCACTGAAATAGAGCCTATGTCCGCCCGACGGTTGATCCAGGATCACCCAACGCGCAAAGTGCGTAGAGGGGGTCTCGTGGAAGCGGACGCAGGCATTGGTCCGGATGTGCTGGCCGATCGGCCCAAGATACGCTTGGAGCGTTGCAAGACTTCCCGACCGTATTGGGACGAGAACTGTCAGGGTGTTCTGCTTCATCGCCGCCTCGGAGTGGACTCGCTACCCTGCCACACTTCTTGGCAGGGCCCGAAAAAACGCTGATTTTGTTCCAAAACTCGAACTCTCTTCGGATATCTCAGGGAATAGGGGGTAAATCGCCTGTGCCTGGGAGGCTGGGTGTTGAGTGTTTTGTTCCAAATTCCGAACATCCGATTGCTCACAGGCTCGCAGATGAAACTGCCTTCGCTATCGGCCTAACGTCAGGCCCAGCGCGGAGCGGTGGACGTGCGTGCTATGTCCGAAGAAGACTTCGGCGGCCTCCATACACCGTTTCCGACAGCGTGGGATGCGGTTGGATGCTGAGCTTTACATCGGCGGCCAGCGCTGCCATATCCACCGCGAGCACGCCTTCCGCAATCAGCTCGCCAAGCCCGGGCCGCGCCTGCTCAAAACATGGGACCGTTGCGCGCCGTCCGGCTGCCGAACAGCCGCGGGGTTTGCGGATAGACGGGCGCCGGGAGGTGCTTGCGGATCTCGGCCATCCACGCCTTGGGGCTCGCGGGGTTCTTGCCCAGGGCGCGCAAGGCTACGTAGGTGAAGGCGCCGTTTGCCCGGCCGCTAAATTCGGCATCGTAGCTGGACTGGATGTCCTGGCAGCCGGCGGCCAGCAGCGCCGCATACTTTTGCCGGGTGGTGGTAGTCGCAAGCGCCACCCGCCTCATCCCCGCCAGCGCGTCCGCGCTTTTCAGGAAAGTGCCCGGCGGCAGGAAGCGGGCCTTGGGAAACCGGGGCTGCTCCAATCCGGCCATGGCGGGAGCAAACCTTGCCACCGAACCGGAATGACAGGAGTCAGAGATAAAGTAGAGGTCCACGCCCGTCTTCTTCCTGCCAAAGATATCCGCCAGGTCGTCGTCGAGCAGGTAGTGGTTGGAACCGATGTCGTAGGGACAGAGCATTTCGTCGCGCCCGTCGGGTTCGTCGCCGTCGTCGTCCGCAAGCCACGAACCATGCCCGGAGTAGGTGAAAACCAGCTTGTCGCCGGATGCTCCACCGGCCACCAGCGTATTGAGCGCATCCACCATGTTCTTGCGAGTGGCCTGCGCATCGAGGAGCGTGGTCACCTGGTAGCCGCGCTTTTGCAGCTCCGCTTTCCAGTCGTTGGCGTCGTTCACGCAGCCGGAGAGATCATTGTTGGTTCCCGGGTAGTCGTTGATGCCCACACACAAGGCTTGGTTGGACATGATTGTCCTCCTTGGAATCGAAGTGTTTTCATGGTTCCCCCGGGAAAGCCGGAAAAGGCTCAAGTCAGGAAGGAACTGCTGACCGGAACCCTGCCCGGCGGAACAGCCTACTCCAAGTTCCGGTGCCTGGGCCTGCCAGGCTGGATTTTGTTCCGGAAACGGAACAGATTGGAACTCAGGCTTTCAGTCGGCTTGGCGGTCTGCCGGCAGCGCCCGGCGCGCGCGCGGCTTCTGGTTGAGCTTGTCACGCA
>CAZZAQ010000021.1:0-4682 GCA_964652165.1 uncultured Bifidobacterium sp. | reverse complement strand
CAGACTGGGAACCGTGGCCTTGAGCCGGCCCGGCGGTGCAGCAGCGGGTTCGGAGGGCTTCATCTTTTCCGCGGCCGGGCCAGTTTTTCGGTAGGACCGTTCAGAGTGCTGGAACTTCGTATGGCCGGGTCTCCCGGCCGCAGGCCGCGCCCTGGTGTTTCAGCTGGCTGGGTGGTCTGCCGGCAGCGCCCGGCGCGCGCGCGGCTTCTGGTTGAGCTTGTCACGCAATTGAGTGGAGACAGATTCCAAGGCATCACCCAGCTCGGTTTGGCACTCGGCGATACTGTTCCCCGCCACCGCATCAGCTTCCTGTTTGAACCGTTCCAAAACCTCGGCAAGTCTCACGTCCAGGATCTCCCCGACCGACCGTTGAGTCTGCTCCTGAAGCTGGTGCAATTGCTCGCGGGCTTGCTCCAGCTTCTCGGCCAACTCGGTGTTCTGGCGGGTCGCCAGCTGTTCGAAGCGGGCCGCGCCCTCCCGCCAGCGCTGCTCCATCAGATCCTGGGTGGTTTCCACCCCCTGCTGGAGCCGGCCCCGGATCTCCCCGCGAGCCTCCGCCACCTCTCTGTGTACCACCCTGCGGACTTCCTCACTCTCCAGTTTCAACCAAGCCTTGATCTCTTCGCTTTGCCGGCGCAGTTCCTGGTTCTGGCCCTCCAGTTTCGTGCGTTCCTCCGGGACCGATTGCAGCAGGACGCGCAGGTTTTCTGTGGCCGCCTCCGCCCTGCCTGCCTGTTCAGCAATCTTGTGGAGCGAGCTTTGTGCCTGCTGCTCGCGGCCGGCAATCATTTCTTCGAAGCGGCGACGCGAATCCGCCAGGGCCTGCTCCAGCACGCCGGCCAGTTCGGACCGCCATTGCCTGGTATGTTCCCGCGCACTTCCAGCGGCCGCTACCGCCTCCTCAACCCGCACACTCACCCGATCCAGAAACTCCCGTTCGTGGCGATCGAAGTCCTCGAACAGCTTCTGTCGCAACTCGCCGGCGGCAGGCTCGGCGGCCTCAACCAGCCGTTGCTCGAGCCGGCGTGCGGAGAATTGTTCTTCCAGCCGGTCGTGGGCCAGCTGCTCGAAGGCAGTGACGGCCTCCTGCGCCCGCTGGTCCATAAGCTGGGGCAGCGTCCGCGCCAGCGACTCCACGTAGTCTCTCGCCCTTAGGGTTGCCTCGACCCGTGCTTCCTGGGCGGCTTGCTGTCCCGCTTGGCGCGCCCCGGCCTGCTCTTGCTGCTCGCGGGCCTGCGCCAGCAGGCCTTCGAGCTCCTGGCTGGTCTGGGCCAGCATCTGGTCCCGCGCCGTCTTCAGCTGCCCGGCCACGGCTCCGGCCAGGTTCTTCAACTGCTTTCCCAGTTCCTGCTCCAGCACGGCCTCGAGTTCGCTCTCGGAAGTCCGCACCTGACGGCTTTCCAGCTCCGGGCCCGCCTCCCGGCGCGCCTGGAGAACCATCGTCTCGAAGCTTTCTCGCGCCTGATTCTGGAGCCGTTCCCAGTCCGCCGATGTGCGCTCTTCCAAATCGGCGCGCAGACGCAACAGCAACGCACCCAAGCTCTTCCGGTACTCGCCTTCGAACTCGGCGGAGATCGCCCTGGCTCTTTCACGGAGTGCCGGTTCGAGACCGGCGAGGGTTTCGTCCAGGCTCTGTGCGGCGGGCGGAGGAATTGCAGGCAGCGCCGGCGGCTCCGGCGACTGCACTGGCGCCATGGGCATCGGAGCAACCGCTTGTGGCGCCGGGAGTTCGGGTGAGGCCGGCGCCAGGGCGGCTGGGCCGGGCTCTGGCTGGATCGCAGCCGGGCCGCGGGCTTCAGAACTGCTGGGGGCCTCTAGCGTGGCGCCGGGAGCGGCAGTTTGCCAGTTTCCTCCTGGGAACTCAATCCCCCAGAAGTTGGATGCGACTTCAAACTCCACGCCGATCTCCCAGAACCCCTTGTCCTTCGCGGGCCGCGCATTCATGACCACGCGGCCGATGGTGCTGAGGTTCCTTCGGGGCTGCTCCAGGAGCACACGGAGGCCTTGTGCCAGAGGGCGCGGCGAGCGCAAGCTGCAACCCAGCGGGCTGACCATTACGCTCACACAGTCTTCTTTGAAGGGAACGGCGGGGTCCTGGCTGCTCAGGACTACAGGCACCGCCAACATCACCCGTTGGCTGCGGCGACGCTTCGCCGCCATGGAAAGCGTTGCGGTAGTGGAAGAAGTCGACATTGAACCTCTACATGCTCTGCCCAGCCCAAGCCCCGGACTCATGCGGGCGGCCTTGCCAAGCGCGCCCGGAGTAACATGGTGGCGGGAGAATAAGGCGGGGGTCAGCCCCGCGTTTCACGCAGCCGCCAGGGAAGGAAGCCAGACTTCAGTGAGAGCGCCTCGGCGCCACGACTGTTCCTGAGTTCCGTTCCCAACTCGAGGGCAATGCTCATGCTAGCGCATTTCGCCCTGCTCGTAGAACGCGGTTTTCATGGTGTTATCTCCTTAGTAACGGGCTAGTTCTCGCCCTCAGACGCACACGGACGCCTGCTTCGAGCGAACGCGGGGCCATCACACTGCAACCATGGGCGTTGATCACCATGGTTTGGCAAGTCTCTTGGAAGGAAACCCTGGGGTCCAGGCTTGTAACGATCACCGGAAGCGTCAGCGTAACCCGCTGGCTGCGGCGTTGCGCCGCCGTGGAACCAATGCTGGCCGAAGTATGCATCTACCACTCACCCACCCCATGCGGGGGTCTACCTGGCCCGTTTGTCCAGAGCAGGCTATCACATACGAGGCATGCCCCTGGTTCGTGGAGGGCGGCCAGCGGGTCGTGGGCTTAGCCAGGGATGGGGTTCATCCCTTTTTGGGCCGGTAGACGTGCGTGCTCTGTCCGAAGAAGACTTCGGCGGCCTCCATCACCGTTTCCGAAAGCGTGGGATGCGGGTGGATGCTGAGCTTCAAGTCGGCGGCGAGCGCGCCCATCTCCACCGCCAGCACGCCTTCGGCAATCAGCTCACCGGCGCCCGGGCCGCAGATGCCCACGCCCAGAACGCGCTCAGTTTCGGGGTCGAGCACCAGCTTCGTCACACCGTCGAAGCGGTCGAGCGTGGTGGCGCGTCCCGACGCTGCCCAGGGGAAGCGCGCCACCTTCACCGCGCGTCCCTCCTTTTCGGCCTGAGTTTCGGTGAGGCCGCACCAGGCAACTTCAGGATCGGTGAACACCACCGCGGGAATGGCCTGGGGCTCGAACGCGACCTTGTGCCCGGCGATGGCTTCGACGGCGACCCGTCCTTCGTGCGACGCCTTGTGCGCCAGCATGGGCTCACCCACTACATCGCCGATGGCGTAAATGGCCGGGTCGGCGGTGCGCCGCTGCGCGTTCACCTGAATGAAACCGCGCGCGTCCACTTGCACCTGGGTCTTCTCGATGCCGGGAACCGCGTTGGGCTTGCGTCCCACGGACACCAGAACCTGGTCGAAGACCGCGCCTGCACCCTCGGCCTGAGCGCCTTCCAGCTTCACCTCGATGCCGCCCGCAACTTCCTTCATGGCCGCAACTTTCGTGTTGAGCCGGACGGAAGCAAAGATCTGCTCGGCGCGTTTGGCCAGCGGGAGAACCAGATCGCGGTCGGCGCCGGGAAGCAGGCCGGGCATCATCTCGACCACGGTGACCTTGGTTCCCAGGGCGGCGTACACGGTGCCCAGCTCGAGTCCGATGTATCCGCCGCCAATCACCAGCAGGGTTTTGGGGATCTCGCGGACTTCCAAGGCGGTGGTGGAGTCGAGCACCCGCGGGCTATTCAGTGAAAGATGCGGCAGTGTGGCCGGGCGCGATCCGGTAGCGATGATGGCGTGCTCGAAGGAGAGTTCCTGGGATCCGTCTTTCGCGCCGTCAATCTTGAGCGTCTTCGAGTCGAGAAAGCTGGCGCGCCCCTGGACATAACGGACCTTGCGCGCGCGCGAGAGCTGGCCCAGGCCTCCGGTCATCTTCTGGACCACGCTGTCCTTCCAGGCGCGGACTTTGTTGATGTCAATCTTGGGAGGGCCAAACTCCACACCCCAGGCGGCCGCGTGGTGAGCTTCGGTGATCACCTTGGCCACGTGCAGCAACGCCTTCGAGGGAATGCATCCGCGGTAGAGGCACACGCCGCCGGGATTGGGCGCGTCGTCTACCAGCGTTACTTCGATTCCCAGGTCGGCAGCGAGGAACGCAGCCGCGTATCCGCCGGGGCCGGCGCCGATGACGACCAGTTTCGTGGATGAACTCATGGCGCTGACAGGATACATTCTCGGCGCAGCGGCAGCCAAGGAAGGGGATGCCGCCTTGAGGCCTGCCAACCGCCCAAGGGCCGGCCGCAGGGGCCGCCCGTGGCGCGACCGGGAGAGTGAAAACCGCTCGGTAACGATCAATCATACCCTGCAATCTGTATATGGTATATTCAATATTCAAGAATGATAGAGCGAGCAGAATTGGAGCATCGCGTTCGCCGGCTCCTGCGGGCGAACCCCATCGCCGTCCTTTACGGGCCCCGGCAGTGCGGCAAAACCACGCTGGCCAGGCAAATCGCGGGCCCGGGGGAATACTTCGATTTGGAAGATCCCGTGAGCCAGCGACGGCTCTCCGAGCCGATGCTGGCCCTGAGTGAGTTGCGAGGGCTGGTGGTGATTGACGAAGTTCAGCGCCAGCCGGAGTTGTTTCCTGTGCTGCGCGTCCTGGCCGATCGCAG
>CAZZAQ010000020.1:2029-16721 GCA_964652165.1 uncultured Bifidobacterium sp. | reverse complement strand
TGACGAGAAGCGCGACGTTGCACGGCTGCGTGAACTAAGTCGTCTGTTGGCACGGGAATCCGGCGGCGGAGAATTTTTTGTCACGTTGGATGGCAACGAGAACTTCAAGGACTTCGAGGCGTTCCGCGAGTTCTGGCGGAAGGCCGCGGGTGATCCCGCCCTGCGCGAGTTGTGGCGGCGCATCCTCGTGGTCGAGCAACCGGTGCATCGTGACCGGACGTTGCGCGATGACGCGGGCGCGATCTTGCGCGCGTGGCCGGACCACCCGCGGTTGATCATTGACGAGTCCGACGGCGCGGTTGGCGATTTGTCGCGGGCACTCGCGCTCGGCTACGCCGGCACGAGCCACAAGAATTGCAAAGGCATCGTGAAAGGGATCGCGAACGCGTGCCTGCTTGAAAAACGGCGGCGAGCGGGCGAGCGCGTGGTGCTGACGGGCGAGGATTTGTGCAACCTCGGCCCGGTGGCGTTGCTTCAGGATTTGGCGATGATGGCATTGCTTGGCATCGAGCATGTCGAACGCAACGGGCATCACTACTATCGCGGGCTGAGCCTGTGGCCGGCGGAGTGGCAGGACGCGGTGCTCGCGGCCCACGGCGATCTTTACCACAGGCATCGTGACGGCTTTGTGTGCCTGCGCATCCACGAGGGGCGTGTGGCTCTGGGCTCGGTGAACGCTGCGCCGTTCGGAGTGACGACCCTGTTCGATCCTTCGCGGTTTGAGCGACAGCCAATGTCCTGATGAACCCGATCTTCGAGGGCATCATTCTCGGCACGGGCCACAACGCGTTGATCCTGCAGGCTTACCTCTCGCGCTGCGGACTCAAGACGCTTTCGCTGGACCGCGCACCCATTCCCGGCGGCGGACTGATGACACTCGAGAACCCGCGCCTGCCCGGTTTCCGGCATAACCCGCATTCGTTCTTCCATCGCGCCTTGACCACGATGCCGTGGTATCGCGACCTCGAATTGGAGCGCCACGGCGTCCGCTATCTCGAGCCGGCGCTCAATGTCACCATGATCTTGCGCGACGGCCGCGCGCTCGAATGGTGGACCGACCTGGACCGCACCGTCGCCTCCTGCGCCGAGTTTTCAAGGCGCGATGCGGACGAATTGCGGCGGCTGGCCGAGGAGTTCGAGCCGATTCTGGAAAAGGTTCTTCGGCCCGAAGCGCAATCACCGCCGCTGGAACCGGGGCTGCGCCGCAAATTGCTGGAATGTTCCGCGCCCGGCCGACGGCTGCTGGAAATCTCCGCGTTTTCCCCGCTCGAATTCGTCACGCGCCACTTCGAAAACGACGCGGTGCGCGCCGGCCTGCTCTTCTTCAATGGCCTGCGCGAAGTGGATCTCCGCCTGAAGGGCTTCGGCCACTCGATTCCTGCCCTGCTCGCGTCGCGCGCCAAAGCGCAGATGGCCGTGGGCGGTTCGGGCAGCCTCGCGCACGGCCTCGTGGCGGACATCACCCGGCATGGGGGCGAAATCCGGTGCGGCATCGAGTTGCGCCGCATCCTCATCCGGAACGGCCGCGCATCGGGCGTTGAACTGACAACCGGCGAGCAGATTCATTCGAGTGGGTTCGTTGCGTCCGGTCTGAATCCGCAGCAAACGTTCCTCGAATTGATGCCTTCGGAAGCGGTGCCTGCATCGGTGCGCGAAAAGGCGGCGCAATTCCAATACAACCTGCTCGCGCCGCTGTTCGGTCTGCACCTCGCGCTTGACGAACCGCCACGTTACGCCGCGGCTGCCCGGCGACCGGAACTCAACGAGGCTTTTATGGTCCTGATTGGCCTGGCACGGCTTGGTCAATTTCACGAGATCGTTGCCGCGCACGAACGAGGCGATATTCCGCCTCCCGTCGCATGGGGTGCGTGCCCGACCTTGTTCGATTCATCGCAAGCGCCTCCCGGAAAACACGCGGCGTTTCTCTGGGAGAAGCTGCCGTACGCCCTGCGCGGCGATCCTTCGAATTGGGCGGGCGAAAAGGATGCTCACGGCGCGCGACTGCTGAGACTGTGGCGCGAGCTGGCGCCGAATCTCGGCAGCGGCATCATCGTGGATCAGTTTGTCCTCAGTCCGGCCGACACAGAAACGACGTTGCCGAACATGCGTGGCGGAGACCTGCTGGTCGGCTCGTTTGCAAACAACCAGGTAGGCTACCATCGGCCTTTCGCCGGCGCCGGCTGTTATCGCACACCCGTTCCCGGCCTCTATTTGTGCGGCGGCTCAACGCATCCGGGCGGCAACATCACCGGGCTGTGCGGCTACAACGCCGCGCGGGTCATCGCGGCCGATCTCGGCAAAGCAATCTGGTGGAACCCACCTGATGCGGAGCAGGCGCTGGCGGCGCTCTGATTGAAGTCCCTTGATCTGCCTTGCGCTGTTTCAAAGGCCGGCGAGGCGGGTTTCGGCGTCGCCGAAGTGATCGAGCCTCGCCCCCATGCGGTCCATGATTGACAGGTACAAGCTGCAGAGCTCGCGGTTGTCGTCGCCCTTCCCCGTGTTTTTTTTCCCGGTTACGCCAAGACCGTTCCCGCATTGGCGAGGAACGCGGCTGGCGCCCCGTCACCCGTGCCCACTTCGACGCCGTCCGGGGCAAGCATGGCGCGCTGCTGGTGGGCAATCGCGAAGAAGTGGCGGCAAAAAATTCTGCGCCACAGTGAAGCACTGGGAGGCATCTCCTGAATTACTTTTCAGCTTGATGTTGCCGAATCGTCGCAGCCCAAGCTCCTCCGCGCCATCGAACTTCTCGGCACAGAGGTGGCACCATCCTTGCGTGAGAAAGCTTGAGAAATTCACTTACCAACCCTCGCGCCGACACGCGCAAAGGCCAAGCTGAGTGCTTTGCCGAGGCGTTTTGCCGTCTGAAGCTCAGGTTGGAGCAGGCTCGGTCGTGGGACGTTTCTTGTTGTACAGGTCGTATTTATCTATCAGCGGGCCGCCCAGCCAAAGGAGTGAAACTAGGAGGTAGTTAACATCGTCCTTCAGTCTGCTCGGGTCGTAGCTGAGGGGATCCTCGTGGACGGCTGTGTGCCGAGCCTGATCAATCTGCTCTATGCGTGCCCGGTCATAGACGTATTGGGGGAATGGTCGGGGATTCGGGCGAGGAGCGACAATCGCGAAGAGCCGGTCGATCTTCTCGAGGACTGACTGACGCTCGAGGCTCTGTAACCGTTCTTGGACCAGCCGCAGGAGTACATCGTCCTTGTGGTGTGTCGTGATGTCAGCGACCGTGACCTGCTTATTGTTTATCAGCGGAACCCAATCCTCAGGTCCTGCCTCGACGGTCATTCTGAGGAGGTCGTAGACGCAACCCTCAAACACAGAATGGGCGAACGCCAGCGAAGCGGCTGCGGTGCGGCGAAGGGCCTTTTCTAGATCGTTCACGATGATGCCAGAAACCCGGTCTCTATACGTTCCGTCGGAGATTTCTTGCCTGCTGTAACGGAAGTACCGGTCGAAAGCCGGAACGGCGGCCATCTGCCGATATTCTTCGACACCATCGTCAACAATCCGTGTAGCGGAATGTTGAACCGCCTTTTCAATGTACGCGTAGTTATTGGTCAGTGCTGGGAGTTGGTCGAACATCCTTTGTACCATCTCGCCGAGGAGGTAGCACGCCTCATCATGGTTTTTCTTCATCATAGCTGGCCGCGGCTCGTAGTGAGCCCTACAGCGTATCAAAACTACGCTGGGGCGGGTCAGGGGTCTAGAGTAATTCGCATACCCTCCCATGTTGACTCCTTCACTATTCGCTAGACCAGCGGCGCGCAATTCACCGTTATTTCATCGCTGAACTGGCTGCCTTCCTGGTCGACGATGACCAAGAAGAATTTGAACAGGAGGAAACGGAGAGCACAGAGATTCTGGTTTCCATCTCTGTTTCCTCTGTTTCCTCCTGTTGAATGTCTTGTTTTTCATAGATTTGCTCCTGGAAGAATCAATCTGTTAATGCCCTCGGTGACCTTCATCTCGTGGAAATTGATCAACAAACCCAGCGGAACGTCGAGGAGCTTCATGTAGCTCAAGAGTTGGGCCTTGTGGATGGGGAGAACCTTTTCCACCGCCTTCGCCTCGACCAGGACGCAACCCTCAACCAGAACGTCAAAACGCAACGGTTCCTCGCGCGTGAAACCTTTGTACTCGATCTGGACTGATTTCTGGCTCACGCAGGCGAGGCGCCGGAGTCCGAGTTCCTTGATCAAACACCACTCGTAGATGGATTCGATCAGCCCGGGTCCCTTGTCTCGATGCACCTCGATGGCTGCCGAGATAATGGTCTCAGTCAACCCGGTCGCTTTCTGGAACAACGGATGCATCGGCCCCGAGGTTAAACAGGAGATAACAGAGGGAACAGAGAATAAGTTCTCTGTTATCTCCGTTATCTCCTGTTCAAGAGCATGCCGGAAAGAAAAGGTGGCGTCCGTGCGCTGTTTCAAAGGCCGGCGAGGCGGGTTTCGGCATCGCCGAAGTGATCGAGCCTCGTCCCCATGCGGTCCATGATTGACAGGTACAAGCTGCAGAGCTTGCGGTTGTCGTCGCCCTTGCCCGTGTAGTCGAGGACGCGGCCGGTTTCGAGTGAGCCGCCCAGGCCTCCGGCCAGAAGAACGGGCACCTTGGTCGAGTCGTGCTTGCTGCCCGACCACATGCTGGAGATGAACATGAGACAGGAATTGTCGAGCACCGTGCCATCGCCTTCGGGCATCGCGTCGAGACGGCCGGCGAGGCAGGCCAGTTGGCTGCAATAGTAGCGGGAAACCCGTTCGTAGGCATCCGATTGGTCGTCGTGAGACGCCGGGTGGTGCGCCGTCCGAACGTCCAGGAACGGATAGAAAAGACCGGAAAGATCCCGGCAAAGGAGGAGAGTGGCGACGCGCGTCTTGTCCGTTTGAAAACCGAGAGCGATGATGTCGCACATCAGCCGCATGTGTTCCCGGATGTCTTCCGGCAGGCCATTGTCTGGACGCGCCATGGCGATGACAGGCCGGCCTCGATCGCGCGCGTGTCCTTCCGCTTTTTCCTTCGCGGTTCTCATGCGTTCGACGCGCGTTTCGACTTCGCGCACGCTGGTGAGGTATTCGTCCAGCTTGGCCTTGTCGCCACGGCTCACTCGCCGGCTCAGACGGCTGGCTTCGTCTTGAACGCGATCCAGAATGCTCTGGGTGCGCCGGCTGCCGCGATTGTCAAACAGGCTGTCGAACGCGAGCGAGGGATAAACTTCCATGGGAACCGGCGACGTCGCGCTCTGCCACGAGATGTGAGAACTGTAGGCCATCGAAAAGTTTGTCTCGTGATAGCCGGTGATCGGCTGCTCGCAACCCAGGACCATGCTGGGTTGCACGGTCTCCTGCCCCAGGTGGTTGGCCAGCACTTGATCCATGCTGACGCCTCCCTTGAGCACGGCGCCTCTTTGGAGGGAGGCGCCCGACAGAATGTTGCCCGTTTGTCCCGGGTGAATGCCAACGCCCGTGGCGTGCTTGTTGAAGAGGCCGGTGATGAAATTCATCCTGGTCTTCAACGGGGCCATCGGCTCGAGACTCATGCCCAGTTCCATCTCCGCGCCGGAACCCTTCGCCCACCAATGCCTGGAATTGATCCCATTGCCCATGAACAACGCGGCGAAGCGGGTGCTGTCGCGTTCAAGGAATTCCTTCCCTGCGACATCCCACCCGGAATTCATTCGTCGATGCGGACGGAAGCACGCTTGCGCGCCCGGGAGATGATTTTCTCAAGATCGACGCCCAAAGCCAAAGTCGTTCGAAGCAGTGTGTCCAAGCTTGGACTCTGAACTTCTTGTTCGACATAACTGAGGGTTTGCCGGGAGAGACCGGCCTTTTGAGCAAGCAAGTTGAGGGAAAGACCGCGCTTTCCTCGCTCCTCTTTCAAGAGGCGGGCGACTTCTGAACTGATGCGGTCGCACAACGGGTCGGTCGGCACGAGGCAGCCATACGGAAAATGAGCATTGACAGAGGATGCCAGAATACTTACATGGGAGGACTCGGTTCCGCTTACGCACCAAGATTCTATGAAACAACTCCAATTCCTCGCGGCGGCGGTCATCTGTCTCGTCCACGCGCCTCTCTCGGCGCAGGAGGGCTTTCCTCGCGAAAGCCCGCCTCTACCGGATGATTTGCCTTCGCCGGAGAATGTAGATTTGGCTGTGCCCCCACCGCCAAGTCCTGGGGGATGGACGCCTGCATCCTCGCCGACTTCACCGAATCCAGCTCGCAGCTTCTTCGCAGTTTCGGATGAGAATCCGGTTCGCAATCCGCCGGATACGCAGGGAGCGGTCGGACCGAATCATGTTGTCACGATGTTGAACTCCTTCGTGCGGATTCAGGACCGCACAAGTAACGTGTTGAGCACAGCCACGCTCTCTAATTGGTGGGGTTTTTTGGTGAGCACCAGCAGCCCGTTCGATCCACGGATCATTTACGATCCTTACCACAACAGGTGGATTGCTACCGCAGTGGCTAACCGTCACAGTTCCACTTCCTCCGTCCTGATTGCGGTCACGACGAATTCCGATCCGACAACAACCTGGTACAAGCACCAGATTTACGCGGACGCCCCAGGAACGAACTGGGCTGACTTTCCGATGGTGGGTTTCAACAAAGATTGGGTGGCGATCACCGCCAATCTATTTCTCACCAACGCGCCACTAGGTTCACCTGCGACGGTTCGAATCTGGTGTTTTAACAAAACCAACCTGTATGCCGGCGGCACGAACCGCACCGTGTTCACAGACACGCGCAAGGCGTCGAGCCTCGCCCCTGCGCTGACTTACGACACCAACCTTGCCCGGCTCTACATGCTGACCGTCTGGAGTCCGACGAACGGAATGCTGGCGTCCTACTACATCACCGGACCTGTGACTGCTCCAACGCTTGTCGTGACGAATGCCTTTCCGACGATCACGAACACGATCGGCGGTTGGAGGCATCAATCGACAAGCGGTCCATTTGGGCCGCAGTTGAGCAACACCGTCGCGAAAGTTAAACTCGATCTGGGAGATAGTCGTATCGGGTCGCCCGTCACCTATCGAAACGGGAGCCTTTGGTGCGCGCACATGGTGTATTTGCCGAAGGCAGGAAGCACCGAAAACGCTGCGATTCAATGGTGGCAGATTCCAGTCTCAAGCTTTAGCCCGCTGCAATATGGAAGGATTTACGACTCAAGCTTCGTAAAGCAGTACGGCTTTCCGAGTATCGCGGTGAATCGTTTTAACGACGTTCTGATCGGCTTTTCCCGCTGTGGTGATGACCAGTTCCCAAGTGCGGATTACACGTACCGTGACACCTGCGATCCGATAAACAGCTCGGTCAGGACTGATGTCTTGCTGAAGAATGGCGAAGACCTCTACAAATGGGTGGACGATGGCGGGAACGGATTTAACCGGTGGGGCGACTATTCTGCGACCGTGGTTGACCCTGTGAATGACATCGATCTTTGGACGATCCAGCAGTACTCAAGGACTCATGCCGGCACGCTGACCAACGGCTCTGGGCGTTGGGGAACATGGTGGGCACAGGTCTCGCCCACCGTGCCCGGCAACGACCACTTCACCAACGCTTACACCCTGACCAACTACGATTATGGCACGCTCGTGAGGGCGACTCGCGAAACAGGCGAAACCAATCATGCCGGCAGCACGAATCTAAATACTCCTACGGTATGGTACAAGTGGACGGCGCCCACGAACGGCCCGACGCGGTTAGAGGGACAGATCCTGTCCCAGTGCGGCTCCTCACCCCTCGCCCTCGTGATTGCGGTCTATCGCGGAACTTCTGTAAACGCGCTGACGCTGGTGACGAACAAATCCGCCACCACCGTCACCAACCAGCTGATCTTCACCGCGACGAATGGCATCAACTACTACATCGCGGTGGCAGGTTCCAACGGGACGAGCGGCACGTTTTATCTCGGCCTGAACCAGACGAACGCTCCGATGATCGGAACTCACCCTTCGAGCTGGGATGTTTACCAGGGCAGTAACGTGACCTTCACTGTGGAAGCCTCAGGAGACGCCCCGCTGGACTTCAAGTGGCGGAAGCACACCAACGCAGCGGACCTGAGCCTGGTGATGGTTCTGACCAACGAAACCAACCCCGAGATGACGCTGACGAACGTCCAAACAAGCGACATCGCCAGCTACAGCGCGGTCGTCACGAACACTTTGGGAAAGGCCACGAGTTCCGTCGCTCACCTGTACGTTTACTTGACCGAGCAAGCGACGCTCAGCAGCCGGGGATTCTCTACCACGCAGTTTCTGACGGAAGTTAAGGGAATCACGGGGGCCAACTACGTGGTTTACGCGTCAACAAACCTCGTCAACTGGCTTGCGATCCAGACGAACCAGACGACCTTCACCAACATCGACACGAGCGTTACAAATAAGCCGTACCGGTTTTACCGCGCGCTCTATCAACCCTGATCACACTGGAATATGAAAATCGCCGCCTTCCTGCTTCTCTCGCTTATCGGCCTGCCTGTAGTTTCGTTCGCCCAGCCTGCCTGCGAGTTCAGGGCCACCAACGACATCGTGTTTGCATCTTTTGTCGATGGACGGAACCCAACGAACGGTCTGCCGCGTTTCGTGCGTTTTGGGCGAGCGAGCTTTGGATTGACCGGTAATGTTCTCAGCTACGAAATCAGGATGCCTGCGGCTTACCGGCAGGAGTCCTTTTCTTTCGTGGATCCTCGCTACGAGGGTCCGCTCGACGACCGTTGGTACACCGAGGCTTTCGTGGATTTTGTGGAGTGTGTTGAAGAAACGATTCCCAATCAACCTTCAGACCCGTTGGGCCTCGAACTGTTACCTGCTTGCACGGTTCGCGGTGCGATATGCGTTCGGGAAGCTGCGATCCCTAGACTTCTCTCAGGAGACTGGGTTCTCTGGTTCGGCTCGGCAAACGTAAGGCTCGAACTTGTTCCGATTATTCCACTCGATTCCGATCACGACGGGATCCCTGATTTTCGTGATGCCTGTGCCGGAACGGCCCCCGGCTCCGTGGTGAATGCGAATGGTTGCAGCATCGAGCAGCTTGCGCCTTGTGCCGGGCCTTGGCTAAACCATGGCGAGTACGTGAACCGGGTCAAAACCGTCTCGTCGGATTTTGTGAAGGCGGGATTGATTACGGAAGAGCAGGGGCGTGTCTTGCTAAATCAAGCGGCGCAGTCGGGCTGCGGCCGGCGATGAGATTTTGATTCGGATGGTGGTCATTTCTTCAGCAGGGGTTCTCCACCTCTCAACTCCAGCGCGCCTTCGTGCCGGATTCAGCGAGGGACGGATCGATTTGAAAACGGATGAGCCGGACGCAGCCGGGTGGTGTGACCGGGTTACTCGACCACGATGATGCTGTGAATCGCCACTCTCCGCCCCGGCGTCCAGCGGCGGCGCGCCTTGAGCCCTCGGAAAATTCTGGAGCAATAAGGCATCGTCGCGACAACGCTGCCGGTTCGCCGCGTGCTGCTGATCCTTCCAGAGCACGAACGGCTGGGAGCCGGGAGCAATCCCGCCCACGGCGAGGTTGGTGAACTCTGGTTTGAGTGTTTGTCGCAGACCCGCAACGAAATCACGCATCCGCTCGCAACCGGCGCGCGCGAAATCCGGCTGGTTCCCGCGAGGCGCCGGCAGATCCCGCCACATCGACTGCAACGCGGCAATCGGGCCGGCCTTCTCCGGCGAGCCGGTCAAGGTGGACCAAATCGTCGCCAGATATTTGGAACTGATTCTGTCCGCGGCGGCGAATTCGGCGAGGGTCGCTCTCGGCTTGCCCAAGGCGGCGCGATGTTTGAAGCGCCACGCGGCGATGAAATAATCGGTGTAGTTCGTGGATTGCCGCTGATAGAACTCGATGATGCGCTTCACGCAGTATTTGTCCCGATCGCTTTCCGTCACGACCGGATGTGGCGCGAAGACAAAGCCGTCCGGCTTCAGCACGGCGTGTTCGGCGACGCGGCGGGTTGCTTCGAGATACTTTTTCAAGAGTGCTGGCGACATCGCCAGGGATTCTCCTGAATTGTCGAAGCCGGCTTCGTTGGCGGGATCGACCGGGAACTCCCGTGCCGGCCGAATGTCAACGCCTGTCAGATCGCGGATGGTGTAATCATACTCCGCATTGCTCAGCCTCCGCGCGAGAACGGGACCGGGATCACCGGCGTTTCGCTGCGCCTCATGCTTTCGCATCGCCTGGATCCAGGCGATGACGCGCTGCCGAAGTTCAGCCGCGGGATGGCGTTTGGCTTCCTCCGGTGGCATCTCCTCCGCCTTGAGCTTTTCGAGCACAACTTCCCATCGACGGTAATCCTTCGCGACGGACGCGCGAGTCGAGTAAGGCCGCAGGTCCAGCTTTCCCTTTTGCTTTTCCTCGCCATGGCAGGCGAAGCAATAAGTCTCGAGGAAGGGATGCACCGTTTCGACAAAGTTGCGATCCAACTCGCGCTCGCTCCAATCGGCGGCCATCAATCGACACGCTGCTGCCAGCAGCACACCAATCACAGCGGGCGCGACGAGCGGTGTTGTCGAAGGCCTTTGCACAATCAATCCTGCTTATCGTTTAAAATCATCGGAAAGGCAAAACGCACGCGTCGTTGAATCGACGATGAGGCGGCTGAGTTTCATGATTGGCTTAGACAACCTTCGCGCGTTCTCAATTCACCTTCGCGTGCGCGCATCCGCAACATGGCTCCGGCTCCATGAGCTTTCAGGTGGAATAGGGGTCCAGGTAAAACGGGACTTCCCGAGAGCGAAGTTTCCTGCCTATTTTCGGAAAAACGCTCGACAGACTTGCTCTATCGATGAACGTGCGCCCAAAAAAATCATGACTCCGCTGCTGGCGCTGCTGGCCATCTCCGCAACGGACGGACGCGCACAAGATGAGTTCGGCGATGCGGGCCCTGTCATCAAGGCCGTGCAGGAAGATGAGAACACCATCCGTGTGATCGTTCCGGGACAATTCGAGACGACGTTCAGACCAATCTGCTGAAGGCGGAGCCGTTGGCTCTCAAGGTCCATTCTTCGCGACGGGAAACGCTCGGAACCAACCACCCCATTACGGTGAACGCCCTCATTCAACTCGCGCAGGTGTACGTGCTGAAGGGAGATTCACGACAAGCGGACCGAATCCACAAAGAGTTGTTGGATTTGCCGCGGGACGGTCGGATCGTTGGGAGTCGAATGGTGGTCAGGAGCTTCATTGGTCTCGCCGGCCTGTATCCTGCGTTCAAGCAGTGGGCGAAGGTTGCCGAACTTGAGAAGTCGCAGGGGCGGCGATTGTTCACCAATGAGTTTCACGCTCCACTCTTCTAATCGCCCTACGAGCACGACGCACATTCAAACAAGAAGTCTGAAGCTGGTTGCCCAGACACGCGAGGAGGTCCGCGCGTATGGCCATTGACGATTTGCAGTTCACCCAAACAACTGAAAGGAACAAATGAAAAGAACCCTATTGCTGGCGGTGACAGTCGCCGCATTCGTTGGTTTGGTTGGATGCACGACGACGCAAGGGCCGAGCGCGAGCGCAGCAACGCCAGTGGCTTTTTCGTCTCAAGATGAGTCCGCACTGCGGGCGGTTGTTGCCGAATTCGCCAACACATGGAATCGCCATGACATGAAAGGAATGCACGAGTTGGACACCGAGGACGTGCAATGGATCCACCTCACTTCACCACCAATCAACTCGGCGGCCGGCTCACGCTCTTCATCAACGCAGCCTACACCACGAACGCATGGTGTTCCATGCGCGAACCCGCGGGGATGGATATTATTACGCTCGTCTTCGGTTGGGATTTGTCACCGGCCCTTTGGCGCCGCTCAACGGCGCCAGCTTTTCCAACACATCACGAGGAGGCGGGCAACGAGCACGGCCTTGCCGATCCGTCGGACGACGCCGGCTGGCTTGGCGCTCGTCGAGTTCCACACGGCCCGCAGTGGCGCCAGCGCGGACCAGCCGGCTCGCGCTTTGAGGGCCACGCCGATGCCCACGTCCAGCCACGTGGCCGCGTCACGGAGCTTGCGCGCTTCCGCGAGCAGCGCGTCCCGGTGGCCTGCGCTGCGCTGGAGCAGCTCGGCTTTGCGTTGCCCGCGCTGGTTCAATTGTCCGTTCCCAAACACGAGCGATCCTTCCTGAGTTCTCCAACTGTGTCGGCGAAGGCGCGGCGGCCCTTCAAACGCGACTGCAATGCCCGCCAGGCCAGCGCCGTCCCGGCAAGGTGAAGGACGCTCAGGCAGCCGAGCGCGATTAGCCGGCCATTCTCCCAGAACAGGACGACCAAGGTGAGGGTCACCATGGAGAGCGCCATCATCCCGAACGCCACCACGGCGGCGGTGCATAGGATGGACTCGACCAGCCGGCCTTTCTCCTCCTGCAGTTCGACGGCGAACAGCTCGACGCGGTTGTGCGCGGCCGCGAGGAGAGTGTCTACGATGCGCTTGAGCGAAGCCCACACGCCCGATTTGATTTCAGTTGCGTCGTTCATGCCCGCTCACTTTCTTGTGACAAGCACGCCGATAAGCAGGCCGACGCCGAACGCGACGCCGATGGATTGGTAGGGGTGCTCGCGGATGGTTCGATCCGCGGCTTTCGCGCCTTCGATGGTTTTTTCTTCCAGACGGCGGCAGGTGCGTTTGGCGGCTTCAAGACCGTCTGCCAGGCGCTGGCGGACTTCGTGGGCCTTGTCGCCCACGGCGTCCCTCGTGGCCTGCAGCAACTCCTCGGAGTCGGTGACGATGCGTTTGAGGTCTGTGACGAGTTTGTCGGTATTGAGTTCTGTGGTGCTCATATTCAGTTCCTTTGCATTGTTTCAGTTTCGGTGCGGGTGCGGCCGCGGCCTCGATTCGCGGAGCCGCTTCATATTGAAGTTTCCCGTACGTTGCCGCACCGGGCTGTGCAGAGATTGGCTATCGCTGGACGGTTTTTGGAGCCGGCCATCATTGGCACGCGAGGGAATGGCCATGTCGCCGCGACGATCGGGGAGCAAGTTTCGTCCAGCCCTTCCCAAACCCCGGCTAGCAGGCGAGTCGCCTGGAACGCATCGTCTAGTGGCAAATGAATCGTGTCATCCAGACGAGCGAAGTGTTGGGCAGCGTGGAGCTGCCGGAAGGCGCCCGTGAAGTTTGCGCTTCCGCCGACGCGGGCTACGACGAAACCGATGGGCGCCTGGTCGTTGAACTGACCGCGTTCCTCCGCCCGACAGGCCTGCAAGTCAAAGAGCAGTCTCTCCGAGCCGACTGGCTGCCAGCGGATGAGACGGTCACGGAATCCGTAGCCCGCAACGAATGCCATGACGTGGCACGGGAGATTTTTCATCGCTGGGTGCGCCAGGTGCGAAAGGCCGCGCCGCGGTTGCACTCCGCCTGACCCTGTTCGACACAACTGATCTACAAACCATGAGAAAGGCCCGTTATGTTGCCCAAATACACCATCGAATACACCACACCATTCCGGAGACACGCGCAACCGAACCATTACTCCACCGACGACCCGGTCGCGTGCGAGGAATTCGTCGAGGAACTGTTGGAGCGGGGGCTGGCCATCCGCGCCATCCGGCACGAGGGGCTGGATTTGCCGAAGCACGATTTCGACCGCATCGTGAAGACGGCGGCGGGGATGCTGGCGTCCAAACACGTCTGCGCCTCGCTTGGCATCAAGCCCGAGGAAGAGCGATTCCGCTTCGGATTCACGGCGTGAGCCATTCGGCTAATCCGCCATCAGGACCGCTGCACCGCGAAGTTCCCCTGTTCGCAGTCGGCGCAAGGCTTCGTTCGCCTCGGCCAGCGGAAACGTCTCGACCTCCGTCCGTACCGGCACGCGCGGCGCGAGGGCGAGGAATTCTTCGCCGTCGCGCCGCGTGAGATTCGCCACCGAGCAAATGGCCCGTTCCTCCCAGAGCAGGTGGTAGGGAAACGACGGAATGTCGCTCATGTGAATGCCGCCACACACGACTGTGCCGCCCTTGGCCACGGCGCGGAGCGCCCGCGGCACAAGTTCACCTGCGGGTGCAAAGATGATGGCTGCATCGAGCAATTCCGGCGGCGATGCCGTGGAGTCGCCCGCCCATACAGCGCCGAGGGACGTTGCGAACTGCTGCGCCGCCGTGTCGCCCCGTCGAGTAAAGGCGAACACCTCGCGTCCCTGATGCCGCGCCACCTGCGCGACGATGTGCGCCGCAGCGCCGAAACCGTAAAGGCCGAGGCGCCGCGCGTTGCCGGCCTTCACAAGCGAGCGATACCCGATGAGTCCCGCGCATAACAACGGCGCGGCCCGGGCGTCTGAATACGAGTCAGGGATGGGAAAGCAGAACCGCGCATCGGCCACGGTGAATTCCGCGTAGCCACCGTCGAGCGTGTAGCCGGTGAAACGCGCCGCATCGCACAGGTTCTCGCGTTGCGTCCGGCAGAAGCCGCACTCGCCGCAGGTCCAGCCCAGCCAGGGGATGCCCACGCGGTCGCCGACCTTGAAACTCGCCACCCCCTCGCCCACCGTCGCGACTCGTCCGACGATTTCATGCCCCGGCACCAGCGGAAGCTTCGGCTTCGGCAACTCACCGTCGATGACGTGCAAATCCGTCCGGCACACCGCACAGGCACTCACCTTCACCAGCACCTGGCCGTGGTCCGGCGTCGGCGCGGGCAATTCGACCGGCCGCAGCGCCTGCCGCGGCTCGAACAAAACCATCGCGCGCATGGGAAAGT
>CAZZAQ010000020.1:0-2019 GCA_964652165.1 uncultured Bifidobacterium sp. | reverse complement strand
ACCCGCCGCGTGGGCGCGCAAGGCCATTCTGAACATCGCGCGCATGGGAAAGTTGTATGAGCTTCCGCGGCGCAGCACAACGCCCGCTCATGGCACACCGGTAGCACTCTCGTTGGAGCGCCATCACGAGGCTGCCCCGCTCCTGGTTTCCATTGCCCGGCATTTGCCGAAGGCCGGGTTTCAAAAAACAGCCAGCCCTTGCCAAGGGCAGTGCAGCGGCTCCGAAGCCGGAGGCGGACTATTGGTTATGACGAATGGGCAACCGGAGCGGACCGTTGAATCGGGAAAGAACGCCATGAACACGTTGAAGGATGCCGTGACGAATCACCCGTTCTTTCGCGGGATGAATTCCGAGCAACTTGCCGATCTGGCGGCAGGCGCGAAGGCCGTCCAGTTCAAGGCCGGAGACCTGCTGTTTCGCGAAGGCGAACCCGCCAATCGGTTTTATCTCATCGAGCGGGGCAGCATCGCCCTCGAAGCACACGAACCGGCTAACGGCACGATGCTGGTCCAAACGCTGCGCGCCGGGGACGTATTGGGCTGGTCGTGGCTCTTCCCGCCGTTCGTCTGGCACTTTCAGGCGCGGGCCATCGAACCGGCCAGTGCCATCGTCCTGAGCGGTGCTCAACTGCTGATCGCCGCTGAGCGCGACCACGAGTTCGGCTACGAACTGATGAAGCGCGTCGCGCAGGTCGTCATCCACCGGCTGCAAGCCGCCAGAAAACAACTCCTGGCCCTGCAGATTGAGTCGTCGCTGGAGGGTTGAATTGTGGCAACGACGCAATCCACTCCCATGACCAGGATGAACGTGCCGGCCATCCGGCTGAAGCGCATCCTCGTGACCACGGACTTCTCTGACGCCTCCCGGCAGGCGCTGCCGCTGGCCATCGAGTTCGCCCGGCAGTTTGGCGCGACGCTCGTGTTGGTGCACGTCCTCCCGGCAGCGCTCATGGGCGAGTTGACTCACATCGGGATTGTTTTTGAGCAAAAGCGCCTCGCCGCGGAAGTGCGAACGCGCCTGCAGCGCTTTCGCGAGACAGAATTGCCCGCGAGCCTCCGGGTGCAGACGGCGCTTTTGGAAGGCGGGCCGGCTCACCAGATCGTGACCTTCGCGAAGGAGACCGAAGCGGACTTGATCCTCATCGCAACTCACGGCCTCACGGGTCTGAAGCAGTTCTGGCTCGGCAGCACGGCGGAACGAGTGGTTCGCCACGCCCCCTGCCCGGTGCTCGTCGTGCGCGAGCAGCCTGTCCCGGTGCGGTTCCCCGGCGACGTTCTCTGCCGCTTTCAACGCATCCTCGTGCCCACGGATTTTTCCGAAGCCAGCCGGCCTGCGCTGCGCTACGCCGCCGCGCTCGCCCAGCCGTGCGGCGGCGAGGTAACATGCATCCACGTCGTCGAACCGCCGCCGTACCCCGAGTTCGGCTACGCGCACGTTCCGACGAAGGAAGCGGCGTTGAGGCGGGAGGCAAACAAGAGACTTGATATGTGTTGCCACGACCTGACGCAGGCGGGCATCAAGGCTCGATCGGTGCTGCGGAACGGCAGCGCCTTCCATGAAATCGCGGAGCAGGTCCGTGAACACGGCGCCGACTTGATCATCATGGGGACGCACAGCCGCGGCGCTGTTTCCCATGCACTGCTGGGCAGCACGGCGGAGCGCGTGGTCCGCCACGCCCCATGCCCGGTGCTCGTCGTGCGCGAGCGGGAGCGTGATTTCGTCAAGGAGTAAGTGCTCCGGCTGGCGGTGGTCCGCGCTGCCTCAAGAAGCGGTTGGCATTCGACAATGCGCGAAAAGCCGCCGCTTGCTGAAGCGTTGAAACTGTTCTAAACGAATAACGATCGCCTATATGCCAGCAACCCCAAAATCCTCTAAGGCCAGGCCGCTCCCTCGTGCCACGACGCTCACCGTGCCGCGCGCGACCGCGCCTCCGCCGAAAGCCGCCACTCCCAGCCGCCTCATCAAATGGTTCGCCGACATCACCATCGCCGATGTGCCCCTGGTCGGCGGCAAGAACG
>CAZZAQ010000019.1:11084-16784 GCA_964652165.1 uncultured Bifidobacterium sp. | reverse complement strand
GTGGTCCGGGCTGGGTCGGCGGCTGTTGCGGGCGCTCCAGTTGAATGAGCCGGAGGACCTGATCGGCTGGGTGCTGACCGCCAGCAAGGACGAGGTCGCCGCGCTTGCCGTCGAGGTCTTTCGCGCCGCCGACGTGCGGGACCGGATCGCTTCGGACATTCTGGCCGGCGCCGCGAGCGGTCTGGCGAAGGACGCGGTCGCGTGCGCAGGTCGGCTCGCTGCCCGCAGGTCACGCGCGCACTTCGTGCTCGCCGGAGGCGTGCTGATGCGGCAGCCCCAGTTCGCCGCCAGGGTCGGGCGCCAGATCCGGTCGCTTTGGCCCGGCGCCAGTGTCTCCGTGCTGCGGCGGGAGGGCGTCTGGGGCGCGGTGGAACTGGCGAGGCGGGCCAGTAATCAGTATTCAGTCATCAGTGTCCAGTCGGCCGCAGAGCGACCATCGGAGGAGATCGCGGCCGGTCCGTCGACTTGGCTTTCGCCCACCGAACAGCGGAACCCGGCTTCGATGAACCTCGACACGCTATCCGTCCGCGACGCAATCACTCTGATGCTGCGTGAGGACGCGAAGATACCGCCGGCGCTCCTGGCCGAACGCGAGCTGATTGAGCGCGGCGTGAATCTGGTGACACGTTCGCTGCGGCGCGGCGGCCGGCTGTTTTACGTCGGCGCGGGCACCAGCGGCCGGCTCGGCGTGCTCGACGCCAGCGAGTGCCCGCCGACGTTCCGCACGGACCCGGAGAGGGTGCAGGGCATCATCGCCGGCGGGCAGACGGCGCTGTGGTCCGCCGTCGAAGGCGCGGAGGATGATCCGACGGCGGGCACCCGGGCGGTGCGGTTCCGCGGAGTGGCAAAGCGCGACACGGTCGTGGGCATCGCGGCGAGCGGCCGCACGCCGTTCGTCTGGGGCGCGCTGCGCGAAGCCAAGCGCCGCGGCGCCGCGACGATTCTGATCTGTTTCAATCCGCACCTGCGCATTGCGCGGGCGGATCGGCCCACGCTCGTCATCTCGCCGCGCATCGGGCCTGAGGTGCTGACGGGTTCGACGCGCCTCAAATCCGGCACGGCCACAAAGCTCATCCTGAATATCTTCACCACGCTGTCGATGGTGCGCCTCGGAAAGGTGCTCGGGAACCTGATGATCGACGTGAAGGCCTCGAACAACAAGCTGCGGGATCGCGCGGTGCGCATCGTGCGCGAACTGACCGGCGCCGACTACGAGACGGCGCGGGCGGCCCTTATGAAGGCGGGTTGGAAGATCAAGCCGGCTTGCCGGCGTCTGAAGGTGCGCCCAACGCCGGGCCTGTATCCGACGCGTCGGTAACCTTACACGGCGCCGGATCGCAACCGGATGCCCCGATCCAGATGTGGGCGAGCGAGCGAGCGACTTTTGAGCGACTTTTGAGTTGAATTCTGCTGGCGCCCTGATACAAGAGGCGCAGTCTAGCACTTTCTGAGCCGCGAGCGAATTACCATAGCAACCAATCTATTTACATGTCATCGCCAGGCGACCACGCCATGAACTCGACGTTTTCCTTCTTTCGCCGCCTCGGCATGATCGTGAGTTGCCTGGCTTCGCTCTTGCGCCCTTCGCTGTCCAATGGCGCTTCCGGTTCCGCCGACCTCTGGCAGGCTCGCAATGGGTCCGCTTCCTCCCCGGTCAATCCGGCCGTTTGGGTGAAGGGTAATCTCGGACCCGCCAATTCGCATTTCAGCGAAGGCCACTCCATCGCCTACCGCCTCGTGCTCACCGGACTGGCTCCGGGCCACCACACCGTGGTCGTTGAATGGGACACGCGCCAGGGCGGCAAGCACGCTATCGACTACATCACTCACTATGATTTGCTGCTTCCTCATGACGGGTTCCGTTCACATTCCATCGCGGAGGCGGTCGATCCGATTGCGGGTTTAGCCGGCGCATTCGGCCCGCCCGAGGCGTTCCCCATTCCGGCCCCCACTCCCGTCGACACTCCCGTGCCGGGACTACCCGCGGCCAGCTTTGAGGCGCTCCCTCCAGCGCTGCGCGGGATGACCATCTGGAATGGATCCATCGCTTCGCTGGCTTATCTTCGCCAGGACAGTCTCAGCGCGGATACCGCCGCAACGCGGCTGTCCATCGATCTCGTGGCCACAAGCCCCACCGTGGTCATCGCCTGGGGCGGGCACATCGCGTCCCGGGTCGACTGGGGCATCGGCAACTCCGCCACCAGCATCAGCGGCTCACCCTATCACACCCGCCTGGTTTCCTTCGACGGCGCCGGCGGCAACCAGGATCGTTCCGTGCGCGTCGAGTCCATCTTCTGCGGGATCAGTGGGCCGGCGGAATTGTGCGCCGGCGCCACGGGCGCGTTCCTGGCCCAGGAGGACGGCACGAACAGCGGGGCGATCATTTCCTGGACGCTCACCAACAACACGGCCGGCGCGGTGATCGTGGGACCCGCGAATGCGCCGTCGGTCCAGGTTACAGCCGCTGCCGCCGGGACATTCGGCCTGAAACTCAGAGCTGTGGTCGGTGATCTCGCCGCGAACTGCGTCTCGAACGTCACCGTGCTTTCTCCGCCCACCCTGACTTGCCCGGCGAACATCATCGACTCCGAGTCTCCGCGCGGTTCAGGCGCGGCCGTGGTTTCGTTTCCGCCGCCGATAGTGGTCGATGAGTGCGATCCCAATCCTCAGGTAACCTGTCTGCCGCCGTCCGGATCATCGTTTGCGGTCGGCACGACGACAGTTACCTGCACCCTCGATGATCGCGCAGACAACCACCTCGAATGCACGTTCTCGGTGCGCGTGATCTCGTTCCTTCTGCTGGCCACGAATCTGGCCGACTCGGGCGCCGGAACCCTCCGCCAAGCGTTGCTCGATGCGAACGACGCCCCCGATTCCAACGAGATCCAATTCCTTTTCCCGGGCGAACCGCCCTACACCATTCACCTGCTCTCGCCCCTCCCGCCGCTGTCCGATACCGTCACGCTCGACGGAAATTCGCAGCCGGGCTTCGTGCTGTCGCCTGTTATTGAGCTTGATGGCGCCGGCCCTCCGGATGGATTCGCGCCGGCCGGCGCAACCACCGGCTTGGTCCTCGCCAGTCCGGGAAACGTCGTTCGCGGGCTCGTCCTCAATGGCTTCGACGTGGGCATCCGCGTGGCGAATTCCAGCGGGAACGTGATCGAAGGCAATTACATCGGCCCCGATTCCACCGGGACCAATCCCATCGGCAACACCGCTGAGGGCATTCTGCTGGAGGGCCCGGGCGCCTCCGGCAATCTCATCCGCAGCAACCTCATCGCCTTCAACGGTGGAAACGGCATTGCTTTGGCTCCCACGGCCGGGTCAGGCAACGCCTTCCGGGCCAATTCCATCTTTGACAATGGCGCCCTGGGCATCGACCTGGGCGCTGACGGGCCCACGCCCAACGACCCCGCTGACGTCGATAGCGGGCCAAACGGCTTTCAGAACTTTCCTACGATTATCCAGGCCTTCTCCGACGGCGTGGCGATCACCACCGTTCATGCCTTGCTCGATGGTCCGGCGGGCGCCGTTGCGACCCTCGAGTTTTTCCTCAACAATGCGGCCGACGCGTCGGGCTACGGCGAAGGCCAGACGTTTCTCGGCGCAACCATGGCGACCAACGACGCTTCGGGCCAGGCTGCAGTCACAATTACCTTCGCTCGTCGGGCCAAACCGACGCAATTCGTCACAGCCACCGCTATTGCCTCCTCGGGGGATGCCTCGGAATTCTCTCCGGCTGTGCGGGTGGACGTTCCGCCGCTGATCCTCCTCCACCCGATCACGACCAACGCGGTGCCCGGCGGCAGGCTGGAGTTGTGCGTCACCGCGGAAGGCAGCGCCCCGCTCCGCTACCAATGGCGCCGCAACGGAGCCAACATCTCCGGCGCCACGGACGCCTGCTACGTGATTCCCAGCGCCGATCTGCCCGACGGAGGAACCTACACAGTGGTTGTCGCCAACGATTTCGGGATCGTTGTCAGCGCTCCCGCCCCGCTTTTGCTCGAAATTCAAAGTCTTCCGGCCGGCGATCAATACGTGAACCGCACCATTCTCCTCCGCACCAATGGAATCGTGGGCGGTTCGAACGTCCTGGCCACCTTCGAAATCGGCGAACCGCTCCACGCCGGCAAACCGGGCGGCAAATCGGTGTGGTACGCATGGACGGCGCCGGCCAACGGCGTCGCCACCTTCCGCACCGTCGGCAGCACATTCGATACGCTGCTCGGGATCTATACCGGCACGTCGGTCAGTAACCTGGCCACCGTAGCAGCCGATGAGGATAGCGCCGGCTTCTACGCCAGCGGCGCCAGCTTCAACGCGCTGGCGAACGTCCAATACCAAATTGCCATTGACGGTTTCGGCGGGGCGGAAGGCCAGTTCATTTTCAGTTGGGAATTGGTCCTCACCAACGCCTATCTGCCGGTCATCACCAACCAACCGGTGAGCCGGACCGTGGCGCCGGGCGACACCGCTCTGTTCCTCGTCGCCGCCCGGCTCGGTTGCCTCGATGGCCACCACGACTGCCGGCACGAAGATCGGGACCATCATCCGCAGCACCCGGATGACGGCGGGCCGTTGACGTACCAATGGTTGCTCAACAAGCAGCCTCTGCCTGGCGCGACCAATGCCACGCTGACGATCTCGAACGTAAGCGAATCCGATCTGGGCAACTATTCCGTGCGCGTCGCCGATGGCCCCGCCGAAGTCGAGAGCCTCGCCGCCAGCCTCCAGATCAATGTTACGGGGCAGTTCGTCGAGCCCGTGCAGGCCATGGACAAGTTTCTTGACGCCGCCCTGGCGCCGGTGCAACTGCGGCTGGGCAACGCCGGCGGCGGTTTTTTTGCCGGGGCGGACGGCGGGTTCCAGCCCGCGTCCGTCGTGCGCGGTTATACCGGCACGCAGGTCTTCAATACTTCCGGGAGCACGACCGAGGGCGGTGAGGAGCCGATTTGCGGCGTGCTGGGCGGCGCCTCCGAATGGATTACGTTCGTCGCCGAGGAAACGGGCCGGCTCTACCTCAACACCGACGGCAGTTCCTACGACACCGTGATGGCCATCTTCCGCCGCAACCCGACGAATTCGGCGCTGCTCCAGGAACTGGCCTGCGACAACAATGGCGGCCTCGACCGCCGCGACAGCTCCACCAACCTGCTCGTGCAGGCGGGCCAGACCAACTTCATCGTCGTCGACGGCGTCAACGGGGCTTTCGGCACGCTCCGGCTCAATTACAGCCTTGTTCTTCCCAGCAGCCTCCGCTCGCTGGGTTTTACTCCGCAGCGGGCGCACAAGCTTCAACTCAGCACGCACGCCGGAGCGCGCTTCTCGATTCAGACTTCTTCGACGCTGACAAACTGGACGACGATCCTCACCACGAACACACCGTTGAGCCTGTTCGATTTCATCGACAACGGCTCGATCAACGAGTCGCGCCGCTTCTATCGGGCGCTCATGCTGCCCTGACGGGCCCGTAGGTCCGCCACTGGATCTCGCCCCGCCGCCTGTACGTGATTAGCGTAGCTGCGACCGTGAGGTCGCGGGACGGGGGCGATGAATGTCTGAATGGATTGTCGCCGCTGGAGAATTCAGCCCGCGACCTCACGGTCGCAGCTACGCTAAACGGATACCGCCGCCTTGCGGTCGGGGAGCCTGCATTTTCCGTGTAAACTCATCCTTCGTTCCTCCGATTCACCTTCCGAT
>CAZZAQ010000019.1:0-11074 GCA_964652165.1 uncultured Bifidobacterium sp. | reverse complement strand
GAAACGGGTCCGCCTCCTCACGTCGGCGGCTACAGGCTCTGGGCGGTTCTTGCGCGCTGTGAAATATCCGGGCTGGTGGTCGGCGCGGCTTCATTTTCCGTGTAAACTCATCCTTCGTTCCTCCGATTCACCTTCCGATCGCTGGCGCCGGGCGTGGCGGACGGACTCGCTTTGCGCAAGCCCATGATTGCCATGAATAGCGTGATTCTGCGCCGGTCGGCCTGTTGGCTGTTCGTATTGCTCACTGGGCCGGCCCTCTGCGGCGCGCCTGCGGAGAATCCTGCGCCACCCGAGCCGCCGTCCCGGGCGTTGGCGGACCTGACGCTTGAGGAGCTGATCCAGGTGAAGGTCGGCTCGGTTTACGCCGCTTCGCGGCACTGGCAGGACGTCACACAGGCTCCGTCGCGCGTTTCCATTCTCACGGGCGAGGAAATCAAACTCTACGGCCATCGCAACCTGGCCGAGGCGTTGCGCAGCGTGGCGGGGTTGTCGGTGGCCTACGACCGCAATTACTCCTACCTGAACGTCGGGGGCTTCAACCGCGGTGATTACAACTCGCACGTCCTCGTGCTGATCGACGGCCACCGCCTCAACGACAATCTCCAGGACAGCGCGCTGCTCGGCCACGACTTCAACGTGGACGTGGACCTGATCGATCGCGTGGAGGTGATCCGGGGTCCGGGGTCCTCTGTCTACGGGAACAACGCCTTCTTCGGCGTCGTGAACGTCATTACCAAGACCGGCCGACAGTTCGATGGTGTTGAACTCTCCGGCGATGCCGGCAGCTTCGACACCTACAAAGGACGGTTCAGCGCGGGCCGGGCATTTCAAAACGGCGTCGAGTTCCTTTTCTCGGGCAGTTACTATCACAGCCGCGGGCCGGGGAAGCTCTTCTACAAGGAATACGTCGAGCCGGGCGTCAGCGACGGCGTGGCCCGCGACGTGGACGGCGAGGAATATTACAGCGTCTTCTCGACGACCTCCTGGCGCGACCTCACGCTGCAAGGCGGGTTCAATCAGCGCGAGAAGGAGATTCCCACCGGCTCGTACAGCACGGTGTTCAACAGCCCGCGCAGCCGCACGATCGACGCGCGGGCGTATGTCGACCTCAAATACCAGCGCACCCTGGCGGCCGACTGGGAGGTCATGGCCCGGTTGCACTACGACTATTCACGTTACGACGGCGACTATCTTTACGCTGTCACAAATCCGCCGCCTCCCGTCGTGCTCAACGCGGACCGGTTCCTGGGCGAGCACTGGGGCGGAGAGGCGCAAGTGAGCAAGGAACTGTGGGAGCGCCACACCCTGACGCTTGGCACGGAATTTCGCGACAATTTCCGGCAGGACCAGCGCAACTACAACGTCTCCCCGCGCGAAGACCTGCTGACGGATCGGCGCGATTCGTGGACGTGGGGCGTGTACGGCCAGGGCGAGATCGCGCTGCTCACCAACCTCAGCTTCACCGCGGGGCTGCGCTACGATTACTCCACCACCTACGACGACAGCCTCAACCCGCGCCTGGCGCTGGTCTATTCACCGGTCCCGCGGACCACCTTGAAATTTCTTTACGGCACCGCCTATCGCGCGCCCAACCCCAGCGAGCTTTACTACCACGATGGCAACCTCACGACCAAAGCCAATCCCGGCCTGAAACCGGAAACCATCTCCACTTACCAGCTTGTGTGGCAACAGTCTTTCCCGGGCGATCTGCTTTTCACGGCAACGGGCTTCTATTACGAGACGAAGGATTTGCTCAGCTACATCGCCGATCCCAATGACGGGCTCCTTCATTTCGTCAACCTCGACAAAGTCTGCGCCCTCGGCGGGGAGGTGGAACTGGAAAAGAATTGGGCGTCCGGCTTGCGCCTGCGCGCCAGTTATACTTTTCAAGAAGCTACGGATGCGCGGACCGACCAGTGGCTGAGCCGCTCGCCGCGCCAACTGGCCAAGCTCAACGCCGCCGTACCCCTGCTGGCGGACAAAATCTTCGCCAGTGGCGAGCTCCAATACTACGGCGATTCGCGAACGCTGGGAGGCGGCATCGCTTCCGGCTACTGGCTGGCCAATGCCACGCTGTTCAGCCAAAAACTGATCAAAGGAGTCGAGCTTTCAGTCAGCGTCTACAACCTGTTCGATCGCCGCTACGGGCATCCGGCCGGCTCGGAACACGCGCAGGCCGTAATCCTTCAGGACGGGCGCACCTTCCGGGTAAAGCTCACCTACCGCTTTTAGACTGAACATTTCATACTTATCCGGCTCATGATCACACCACTCTCATTAGCACCCGGCTTCAGCCGGGTGTTGGGGGCGACCACAACGAGAAACCGTTTCAACGGTTTCTCACGCCGTGTCAGAAAAGCCGCTAAAGCGGCTGACTCAACTGGCCACGCCGACACCCGGCTGAAGCCGGGTGCTAATGAGAGCCCCAGCCGCCCCGCTGCAACGCTATGAAAGATCCGGCTTAGACCATGCGCTCGGCTGCACCTCACCGTTCCTCCGTTGCCGCCGCGCTCGCGCGGGCGGGACCCGGCCTCTGTTTTGTCCTGGCCCTGCTGGCGTGCGAACTGGCGTGGTGCGCCCCGGCGCAGTCTCAGTCGCCGCCCTCCGAGTACGATGTCAAAGCCGCGATGCTGCTGAACTTTGTCAGATTCACGGATTGGCCGCCGGAGGCGTTCGAGTCGGCGCAGGCGCCGTTCGTCATCGGGGTCGTGGGCAAGGACCCGTTCGGCGCGGCGCTTGACGATACCTTCTCAGGTAAATCGGTGAAAGGCCGATCCTTCGTTGTGAAACGGCTGACCGCGGATCAGAACTTGAAGTCGTGCCATCTGTTGTTCGTGCCGGCGTCCGAGAAGCGACGCCAGCGCGACTTGCTCGACAAACTCAGGGGCGCTCCGGTGCTCACGGTGGGCGAAACGTACGACTTTCGAGATCACGCTGGCGCCGTCCAGTTTGTGCTCAAAGACAACTCGGTCGGTTTCAATATCAACCTGAACGCCGCGAAGGCCGGCCGGCTGCACATCAGTTCGAACGTGCTTCGTCAGGCCGACGGGGTGTGGGGAAAGTATGAGTAACGGCGCGGCACATCCCCGCCGGTTTCGCGGCGCGTCCATCCAGCGCAAGCAGACGCTGGTCATCATGCTGACCAGTTGCGTGGCGCTGATGCTGGCGTGCGCCGGATTCATCACCCTCGAGATCATCTCGTTTCGCAGCGCCATGGTGCAGAACCTCACCACTCTGGCCGGCATCATCGGGAACAACAACGCCGCGGCCCTCCATTACGGCGATCGCAAGGACGCCACTGAGAATCTCACCGTGCTTCACGGAGAAACCGGCCTCGAAGGGGTCTGGATCCTCGATGCCCGGCGCGCCGTGTTCGCACAATACCGCCGGGCTGGCGCGCCCCGCCTTGCCCTCCCATCGCTGCTGACCGGGACGGACCATCGTTTCAACGGCGACTCGCTCTTTCTCCAGAAGGCGGTGACCCACCAGGGCGAGCTCATCGGCTACGTTTGCATCGAATCCAACCTTCACGCGCTCCACGCCCGGCTCCGTCAGTACGCCGCCATTGCCGGCTTGCTCATGATCGCGTCGGCGCTGGTGGCGCTCATGATTTCGATGCGGCTGCAACGTCTGATTTCGCGGCCCATCCTGGCGCTGGCCGGCGTGGCGCGCGGCGTGGCGTCGGGCCAGTCGAGCTTCGCGGCGCGCGCCACCAAGGAGAGCGACGACGAAATCGGCCAGCTCATCGACGACTTCAACGAGATGCTGTCGCAGATCGAACAGCGCGACGCCGCCGTGAAGGCGGCCCAGGACGGGCTGGAACGCCGCGTCCGCGAGCGGACCGCCGAATTGCAGCGGGAGATCCAGGAGCGCCGCAAGGCCGAGGAAGCCCTTTGGCAATCCGAACAGCTCCACGCCCAGATCGCGCTCAACGCCAGTGACGTCCTCTACGTCGCCCATCGCGGCGCGGGTCGTATCGACTGGCTGGGGCAGATTGACCAGGCGCTTGGCTACGGGGAAGGGGAGTTTCCCCGCACAACGGAAGGCTGGGAACGGAGTCTGCATCCCGAGGACCACGCGCGGGTGATGCAGGCTTACGAGGAGTCGTGCCGCTCCGGCCGGGCGTTGGCCCAGGAGTACCGCATTGCGCGCAAGGACGGCTCGTATGTCTTTTGGTCTGATCGCGGCCGGCCCTTATATGACCACAAGGGGACCGTCACGCGGTTCATCGGCGCCTGCACCGACATTACCGAGCGGCGGCAGAAGGAAGAAGCCTTGAAGGTGACCCGCCAGGCGGCGGAGGCCGCCAGTCAGGCCAAAGGCCAGTTCCTCGCCAACATGAGCCACGAAATGCGCACGCCGATGAACGGCATCCTCGGCATGACGGAACTGACGCTGGAAACCGATCTGACCCAGGAACAGCGCGGTCTCCTCACGACCGTCAAGGACTCCGCCGACACGTTGCTGGCCCTCATCAACGACATTCTCGATTTCTCGAAGATCGAAGCGGGCAAGCTCTGGCTCGATCCGGTCGATTTCAGCCTGCGCGAAATCCTGGAGGACTCCGTGCGGTCGGTGGCGCTGCGCGCGCACCAGAAGGGCCTGGAACTGGCCTGTCATGTCCGGCCCGAAGTGCCGGACGGGCTCCGAGGCGACTCCGTCCGACTGCGCCAGGTCATCGTCAACCTGGTCGGCAACGCCATCAAGTTTACCGAACGGGGCGAAGTGATCGTCCACGCGGCGGTCGAAAGCACGGACGACAACGGCTCGCTGTTGCGATTCACGGTCGAGGACACCGGGATCGGCATCCCGCGGGCGAAGCAGGAAGTGATCTTCGAAGCCTTCACGCAGGCCGACGGCTCCACCTCGCGCATCTTTGGCGGCAGCGGACTGGGCCTGGCCATTTGCCGTCAGATCGTGGCGATCATGGGCGGCCGCATCTGGGTCGAGAGCGAGCCGGGCCGGGGCAGTCGATTCCAGTTCACGGCGCGCTTTAGCCGGTCCAAGAAAACCCGGACGGGCACGGCGCCATTCGTCAATATGCGCGGGCTTCCCGTGCTGGTCGTGGACGACAACGCGACGAGCCGGCAGATTCTCCAGCAGCATCTCAGCCAATGGGAAATGCAGCCCGTGCTGGTCGATGCCGCCGATGGCGCGCTGGCCGAACTGCGCCGCGCCGCCGAAACGGGCGCGCCCTTCCCGCTGGTCCTGCTGGACGCCACCCTGCCGGGCACGGACGCGTTTGGACTCGCGCGCCAACTCCTGGAACATCGCGACCCGGCCAGCGGCCTGATCATGATGCTCTCCAGCGCGGCACAGCTTGAAGACACGGCGCGCTGCCGCGAGTTGGGCATCGCGGTGTGGATCACCAAGCCTGTCCGGCAGTCCGAACTGTTCGACGCCATCATGACCTCCCTGGGCACGGCTCACGCCCCCAGCCGCCGCGCGGCGGCCGCACCCAAGCCGGTGGTGCGCACCGCCTGTCCCTTGCGCATCCTGCTGGCGGAGGACAATGCCGTGAACCAGCGCCTGGCAGTTCGGCTGCTCGAGAAGTGGGGCCACAGTGCCACCGTGGCGGTCAACGGCCGGCAGGCCGTCGAAGCCTGGGAGCAGTCCCGCTTCGATCTGATTCTGATGGACGTGCAGATGCCGGAGTTGAGCGGCTTCGAGGCCGTGGCCGAAATTCGGCGCCTTGAAGCCGCCCTCACCCCCAGCCCGCGCATTCCTATCATCGCCATGACCGCCCACGCCATGGAAGGCGACCGTGAAAAATGTCTCGAGGCGGGCATGGACCACTACGTGACCAAGCCGATAGATCAACGGCGGCTCTTCGAGGCGATCGAAGGAATCTTCGTCCGAACGCCGCCGCTTGAAACCTCCGAGATGAACGCCAACAGCCCACCGCTCACGCTCGACCCGGATGTCGTCCTCCGGAGATTCGACGGGGATCACGAACTGCTGCGGGAGGTTGCCTCGCTGTTCTTCAAGGACGCTCCCGCCTATCTCCTCGCCATTCGCGACTCCATCTGCCGGAGTGACGGGGCGGCGCTTGAACGGGCGGCCCACACCCTCAAGGGATCCGTCGGCAACTTCGGCGCCGCCGCCGCCCACGACACAGCCTTGGCTCTTGAAAAGATGGGCCGCGCCAGCGATTTCACCCGGGCCCCGGAAACCCTCGTGGAACTGGAAAGGCAAATCACCCTGCTCGGACCCGCGCTCACAACAATCACCAATAATCAAGCCGCATGAGAATCCTTGCTGCCGAAGACGATGCCGTCGCCCGCCGCATGCTCCAGGCCGCGCTCGCCAAGTGGGGCCATGAAGTCACGCTCACGGCCAACGGCAGTGAAGCCTGGGACGCGCTTCAGCAGCCGGACGCGCCGTCGTTGCTCATCCTGGACTGGCTCATGCCCGGCATCGATGGCGTCGAGATTTGCCACCGTGTTCGCCAGCGGGACGAACTGAAGTCGGCCTATATCATTTTGCTCACCTCGCGGAGCGGCAAGGACGACATCGTCGAAGGGCTTCACGCCGGCGCGGACGATTACGTCACCAAACCGTTCGATCACGCCGAGTTGCGCGCCCGCGTGCAGGTCGGCGCGCGGGTGGTCCAACTCCAATCGGCGCTGGCGGGACGGGTGCGTGAATTGGAGGAGGCCATGTCCTCGGTGAAAACGCTGGAGGGCTTGTTGCCGATCTGCTGCTACTGCAACAAGATTCGCGACGACGGCAACTACTGGCATCGCGTCGAAAGTTACATCACAGGCCGTGCGAACGTCCGCTTCAGCCACGGCATCTGCCCTGATTGCACCCACAAGCTCAAGGCAGATCTGAACCTCTGATCCTCGTTCCACTTCTCCTATGGGATCCCAACATACAAAGACCGTTTTCATCGTCGATGATTCGACGGTGGTCCGGGACAGGCTTGCCCAGATGATTTCCAGCCTCCCCGGCGTGGACCTCGTGGGCCAGGCGGACATCGCCTTTGAAGCCATCGAGGGCCTCCGCCGGCTTCGGCCCAACTGCGCCGTGCTCGACATCTCGATGCCCGGCGGCAGTGGCATTCACGTCCTGGAAACCATCAAACGCGAGCAGCCGGCGTTGAGCGTGATCATGCTCACGAATTTCGCGCAGGACCAGTACCGGCAGAAATGCCTCCAACTGGGCGCCGACTACTTTTTCGACAAAACAACACAGTTCGAGAAGGTGCTCGACGTGCTGCGCGGGCCGGGCGCCGCCTTGGACGGCCAATTCAAAATGAAAAATTAAAAATGAAAACTCATTCAGAGAGTCCGCCCGACTTTCCATTCTAAATTTTGATTTTTGAATTTTGAATTCCTCCAGCCTCCACGTCGAAGGCCTCTTCAACCTTTGCGCCGACTTGTTGTGCGTCGCGGAGTTCAATGGCGCCATTCAGCGGGTGAACTTCGCGTGGGAGCGCACCCTCGGCTTCAAGGCCGACGGCGTGACGGGCCTGCCGCTCAGCGCATTCATCCATCCGAACGACTGGGACGCCGCGGCCGAACGCTTCGCCCAGCTCGCCAGCCGCCGCCACCCCGAGGTCTTTGAATGTCGCTGCCGGACGCGCGACGGCGACTGGCGCTGGCTCGAATGGAGTGTGGCGGCCGTTCCTGGGCAACCAATGTTTTTCGCCTGCGCCCGCGATATCACTGACCGCAAACGGGCGGAGATCGAGATTCTGACGGAGACGAAGAAGCTGGAGATGCAGTTCCTGCGCGCGCAACGCCTCGAAAGCATCGGCACCCTGGCCGGCGGCGGCGCGCACGACTTGAACAACATCCTGACGCCGATCCTGATGTCGGTGAATCTGCTCCGGGAGAGCCTCACCGATCCGGACGACCGGCGCCTGCTCGAGACGCTCCGCCTCTGTGCCCAACGCGGCGCCGACATGGTGAAGCAAATCCTCGCCTTCACCCGCGGGCGCCACGGCGGGCGCGGGGTGATTAGCCTTGCGCATCTGGTCTCCGAATGGGCGAAGATCGCTCGCGAGACATTCCCCCGTTCCATCCGAATCGAGGTCGAAGCAGGCCGGGAGATCTGGAACGTGGACGCCGACGCGACGCAGATCTACCAGGTGCTGATGAATCTTTGCGTGAACGCCCGCGACGCCATGCCCGCCGGGGGTGACCTGGCCGTCACCCTGCGCAACGTGACGCTGGATGAGAAGCACCGTCCGCTGCATCCCGACGCCCGGCCAGGCCGGTACGTCCGCCTCATGGTCACCGACACCGGTATCGGCATCGCGCCGGAAAACCTCGATCAAATCTGGGAACCGAGCTTTTCGGTCAAGGCGCCCGGCGAAGGCACTGGACTGGGATTGCCCTCGGTGTTGCGCATTGCCAGGGGCCACGGCGGCTTCGTGCATGTGGACAGCCGGATTGGCCAGGGTAGCTGCTTCGAGGTTTATTTTCCCGCTGCAATCGTGCCCGAGCTGGAACCAGGCCCCGAGCCGGAGGCGACATTTTCCCAGGGTCGCGGGGAAACCATCCTGGTCGTCGATGACGAGCGCGCCATACAGGAATTCACCAGCGCCATTTTTGCCAGGCACGGCTACCGTGTGCTCACTGCCGGGGATGGCACTGAGGCCCTGGCCCTGTTCGCGCAACAGAAGGACCAAATCGATCTGGTGCTGACCGACATGATGATGCCTTGCCTGGACGGTTTCGCGACCATCCGCGGACTGCAGCGGATCAAACCGGGCCTCCCGGTGATCGTAACCAGTGGACTGGCCGAGAATGAAGCGGTGGCCCGCGAGTTGGGCCGCACTTCGTTCCTCCTCAAACCCTTTACCACCGAAAGGCTCCTCCACGCCGTGAGCGAGTCGCTTCGGGCTCCTTGGACTTCCTCATGTCCAGCATCCTTGTCATAGACGACGAAGACCTGTTCCGCGAAAGCACCGCCCAGGCGTTGCGTCAGCGCGGTTTCGACACGCTCCAGGCCGGCAGCGGCCGGGTCGGCGCGGAACTGGCGCTGCGCCACCTGCCCGACCTGGTGTTGTGCGATGTGATCATGGCGCAGATGAACGGCTACCAGACGCTGGAGACGCTTCGCCGGGAGCCGGCGACCGCTTCGATCCCATTCATCCTCATGACCGGCGTGGGCGACACCGAGGCCATGCGCAAGGGCATGGACATGGGCGCCGACGATTATTTGCCCAAGCCGTTCACCGCGCCACAACTCGTGAGCGCGATTGAGGCGCGGCTCAAGAAACGGGAACTCCTCCGTCAGTCCGCCGAGAAGAAGCTCGCCGACCTGCGGGCCAACCTGACGATGGCGCTGCCGCACGAGTTCGTTACGCCGTTGAACGGCATCTTCGGTCTGGCGCAATTGCTCGCCGCCGAGGCGCAAACGCTCTCCCCCAAGGAAGTCGCCGAGTTTGGCCGGGACATCCTGCTGTGCGCGGAGCGACTTCAACGGACGGTTCAGAACTTCCTGCTTTACGGCCAGCTCGAGATCCAAGCGGCCGACCTCGGAGCGCGCACCGCCCTGCGCGCCCAACGGACCGACCAATGCGGCTGCCTGATCGAGAACCGTGCCCGCCGGGCCGCGACCGCGGCGAATCGGGGCGCCGACTTGCAACTCGAGGTAGCGGACGGCGCCGTGGCGATGGCGTCGGACCTTTTCACACGGCTGGTGGACGAACTTGCAGGCAACGCGTTCAAGTTCTCCCAACCCGGCCAGCCCGTGCGAGTGGCCGCCTCGAGCGGCAACGGCACATACATGCTGGCGGTCCAAGACCGTGGCGTCGGGATGACTCCGGAGCAAATTGCCAGTGTCAGCGCCTACACGCAGTTCGACCGCCGGCGCCACGAGCAGCAAGGCGCCGGGCTGGGCCTGGCGATCGTGAAACGCCTCGCTGAACTGCACGGAGGCGAGTTTAAGATACAAAGCGAGCCTGGCGCCGGCACGACGGTGCAGGTCACCTTGCCGGGCGACTGAAGCCGGCGCCGGCGTGAGCCGTAAACCGTAAAACGGAAAACGTAAAAGCGGGGCGCCACGGCCTGCCCACTCACTCAACGTCACGCGCCTTGTTACGTTTTACGTTTCACGTTTTAGGCCGGCCTGTTTTCAGCACACTTGGGGCTTTCCTCTCGAGGCCGGTCGTGGCCAAATGACCGGCGGTAGCGCCCACGATTCCTTGCGGGCCATGCCTGTGCCGGCGCTGCGAGCTTATGAATACACGATGTCTCCTGACGCTGGCCGTGCTGCTGGGCGTCTCGGGCGGGCAGTCCTCCGCCCAAAACCGCGTTCTCCAGCTCGACGGCCAGGGCGCCCATGTCCAGTTGCCGGGCGACATGTTCACGGCGCTCGACGAGGCCACAATCGAGTGCTGGGTCCGGATTGAGGAGTTCAACTCTGAGTCGCGCGTGTTCGAATTCGGGGAGCACTTCAATGAGGTTTATCTGTCTCACTACCTGCGCACGCCGAATCTCAAATTTCTCATCACGGACGCCGCGCGCACGCGTTATCGCATTGACGTGCCCGGCGCCTGGCCGCGGGGCCGCTGGTGTCACGTCGCCATGGTCACGGGTCAGGGTGGCGCGCACGTGTATTTCAACGGCCTGCTGCTGGGTTCAGATCCGTTCACCGGCAGCCTCTCCGGCGTCAGTGGCAAGACCAATTATTTCGGCCGATCGAGTGGGGCCGACTCGTTCCACGGCGAGATTGACGAATTCCGCGTCTGGAAGGCCGCCCGCACCGAGGAGCAAATCCGCGCGACCATGTTCCAACGGCTCACGGGCCGGGAGCCGGGCCTGGCGGCGCTGTGGAATTTCGACGACGGCACGGCCAACGATGTGTCACTCGCCGGCCACCACGGCAAGCTGATGGACGGCGCGCGCTGCGTGCCGGCGTCTTTGCCGGGCGGGCCGGCGGATGTGGTCTCGCCAGCGGTGCTTTACGGGCAGGTGATGGACGCCGAGGGCAAAGAAGCTTCCGCCGCGAGTGTCCAGGTGGAGGCGGCGGGCGCGGTGCTGGTGTCGGGCGAAACCGATGCGCGCGGCCATTATCAACTGGCCGTTTATTCGACCAACGAGACGCACGAGGTTTCGGC
>CAZZAQ010000018.1:16491-16914 GCA_964652165.1 uncultured Bifidobacterium sp. | reverse complement strand
GATGGCATCGGCACAATTGCGGAGGAACGTGAGGGAGGCGGGAAACGTGAAACGTAAAGCGTAAAACGTAAGATCGGAGGGGCCGTTGCACCGCGTCGGCGCGCCGTTCCGTTTTTACGTTTTACGTTTCACGTTTTACGTTTTACTCCCCCGCCCCCGCCGCCACCTTTCGCTCTTGCTCTTGAGTCCCGTTCGCCTCCTGCGCCGTCAGCGCCAGGAACGTCTGTTCCAGGGCCCCGGCCGCGCCGCTCTGCTGGCGCAGTTCGTCGCGAGTGCCGACGGCGATGAGCCGGCCCTGGTGAACGATGCCGATTCGGTCGGCCATCTCCTCGGCCACGCTCAACTGGTGCGTCGAGACGAAGACCGTCATGCCCGCCAGCGAACGCTCCTTGAGCACGTCCTTCACGACGCGAGCATGATGCG
>CAZZAQ010000018.1:13522-16481 GCA_964652165.1 uncultured Bifidobacterium sp. | reverse complement strand
CCCCACCATCGGCTCGTCAATCACGAACACCTCCGGATCGTGCAACAGAGCCGAGACGATGGCCACGCGCTGCCGGGTGCCGTGCGAGAGGCCCTCGATCGGCTTGTTCATGTATTGCTCCAGATTGAAGCGGGCGACCAGCGCGGCGGCGTTGGTCTGGATCGGCCCGTCGTCCATCCGGAACATCTGACCCGTGAACCGAAGGAACTCCGACGGCGTGAGCTTGTCGTAAAGGAACGGAAAGTCCGGCACGTAGGCCATCCGGCGGCGGACCTCCAGCGGCTGGGTCTGCACGTCGAACCCGGCGACGCGCGCGACGCCCGAAGTCGGCTTGAGCAGGCCGGTGAGAATCCGGATCGTCGTCGTCTTGCCGGCCGCGTTGGGTCCGAGCACCGCGAAGAACTCGCCTTTCCTGACGGTGAGGCTCAGATCGTTCACGGCGACGAGGTCGCCGAAATTCTTGACGAGGTGAATCAGTTCGATCATTGGCGCGCGGTCAGAGGTTGATCAGCGCCTCGTTCATCAGCACGACGTCGTCCGGCAGCTCGACGCGCAAGAGCTCGCCGACCGGGCTGACGAAAAACACGGCACGAAAGCGGTCGGACAATTTGGCTTCGATGCGGTAAACACGGATGGGATTGCGCCCCAGCTTGAGCCAGTCGTTGCGCGCTTCCCAGGCCAAACCGAAGGAGAGGCTGGCCGGGCCCTGCGGCTTGCCTGCCGGCGCCGGGCTCATCGGCACGCCAAGCGCCGCGAGCATCGTGGGCATGAGCGGCCCGCCGAGCGCCCGGGCGATTTTCTCCGGGTTTTGCAAATCGCTGAATTTGAAGCTCTCTTCCCGCCGGCCCTCCTCGCCGTCGGCGATGAAAAGAAACGTCTCCTTCGCCGCCGAAGCGCGGAACTCCCAGGTGGAAGGCGTGGGTTTCAGCGTGAGCTTGAGCGTCATATCCTTCCAGGTCTGGTTGGTGGTAAGCTGGAGGGTCCAATCGATGCGCAGCCGGCTCAAATCATCCAGCGACACGGTGCTGTCGAAATGCAGCGTGTAGCCGGTGACCCGCTTGACCATGCCTTCCGGCGGCAGATCTTCAATGTTGAGCAACGGCTCGGCGGGCGCTTCGCTGATTTGCGCCGACCAGTGGGCCAGGCCGATCTTGACGCCCTTGTGGCGGACCTCGAGGTGCGAAGAATCCGGTGATATGAGGACCTTTTCCCAAACCGTCTCCGGCGGCAGCGACGTGCCGAACCGCCCGCGCGCGCTGAATTCCGAGCGCCACAGCAGCACGTTCATCGTCACGAAGAACGCGCTGACCACCAGGAAGTAAATCTTGTAACGCATCCAGTCAATTCACGGCCCGGGCACGTTCAACGGCTGGCCGACCTTCAGCTTGCGCGGTTCGAGCCCCGGGTTCGCCGCCAGCAGGGCCTCGAGCCGCACCCCGTATAAACGCGCAATCGACGACGGAGTTTCTCCTTGTTTGACCGGGTGCGAACGCGGGCGTGCCGCCGAACCTGCGCCCGAGCCGCCGGGCCGGTCTCCAGTGGAGAGTGAGCCCGTCCCGGAGATTCGCCCGCCCGCGACACGGGCCGCCCCGGGGCCGCTGGGGGACTCTGTTCCGCCGGCAGCGCGGGGGCCGGAACGGGCGAACACCGCCGAGCCCGGCGGATTCGCCTGGCCCGCGGGGCGGCGGCTCGCGGGGACGCTCGCCCCACCACTCACCGCCCCCGGTGGATTTGTCGGGCTCGCTTGGCGGCTGGCGACTTGGGCCTGGAGTGCCTGGAGCTGCTTCCGTAGCGTCTGGTTCTCGTCACGCAGTCGCTCCGCTTCACGGAATGCTGCAGGCTGCATGGTGCCAAGCGCGTCGGCTTTCGCCAGCTCCTGTTTGCAGCCTGGTATGCGTTGTTTGATGTTGTCCGCCGGATAGGCGTTGGGCCGGAGCTTGAGCGCCTTATTGTAGTGATAGAGGGCGGCGGCGAAATCGTTCTCTCGCGTCTCGAAGAGCACGCCCAGCTCGAAATGCGCGAGGGCCGACCGTGGATTGTCCTCGGCCGCCCGTTCGAACGATTCGATGGCGCCCTTGTAGTCCAGCGCGGCGAGTTTCTCCCGAGCGGCGACGTAATGGCGGTTCTTCTGTTCATCCGTCTGATTTTCGGCGGGCCTGGGACACCCGCACCAGCAGAGGCAGAACACCACCGCCCATCCACCGCGCAGCACTCGAGACAACATGCGCCGCGAAACTAAACGAACCTTCCGGGCGGCGCAATGCGGTAGAGGCACGTCAAAGCAGGCTCGCGGATTCGGCGTCGAGGAACAGGGTGCAATGGGCCTGCCGCCGAAGCCACGACGCCGGGCACGACGGGCTGACCGGCCCCCGCAGCGCGTCGCGCACGGCCCGCGCCTTGCGGCGCTCGGGCGCGATGCAGAGCATACGGCGCGCGGCGCACAGGGCGGGAATCGTCAGCGTCAACGCGTACTGGGGCACGTCCGCCAAGGCCGGGAAGTGACCCTCGCCCACCTGTTGCTGCCGGCAGGCTTCGTCGAGCTTCACCAGCTTCACGGCATGGCGGTCGGCGAAGTCCGCGACCGGCGGGTCGTTGAACGCCAGGTGCCCGTTCTCGCCGATGCCGAGCAGGCAGAGGTCGATGGGCTGAGCCGCCAGCAGCCTGGCGTAGCGCTCGCACTCGGCCAGCGGCTGCATCGCCTCGCCCTGAATGCAATGAAACGACTTCGGCCGCACGCGTTGTTCGACCCGCTCGCGCAGGAAGCGGCGGAAGCTGGCCGGGTGCCGCGCATCCAGTCCGAGGTATTCATCCATGTGGAACATGGTGACCTTCCGCCAATCAACGCCGCCCAGCGCGACGAGTGCCGCCAGAGTTTGAATCTGCGAATTGGCCGCCGCGAAGATCACCGTCGCGCTGCCGGCCCTCGTGATGGCCTCCTGCAACGCGGCTTGCGCCTCGT
>CAZZAQ010000018.1:0-13512 GCA_964652165.1 uncultured Bifidobacterium sp. | reverse complement strand
AATCTGCTGTGAACGATCTCGCGATGGTGCTCATGCAGTTCTTGCAGGCCCAATCCAGCACGGTTCATCCGGCGGGCGGTCAACGTAGGGCAGGCGTCTCGCCTGCCCTGGCCGCGCAGCGGCCAAACCGGGGACGCGCCTTCGGCGCTGGGCAGGCGGGACGCCTGCCCTACGTTGGCGGTCCGTGCCCATCGATCAGCGGCCGGACGGGCCGGATGAGCGGGGCAGCGGCTTGACGGTTTCGAGCAAGCGTTCGATCACTTTCTCGACCGACACGCCTTCGGCCTCCGCGCGGTAGTTGATGAGGATTCGGTGCCGCAAGACGGGCTGCGCCAGCGCCTGGATGTCTTCGGGCGTCACGTGCGCGCGGCCGTGAATCAACGCGCGAACCTTCGCGCCGAGAACAAGGTATTGGCCGGCGCGCGTGCCGGCGCCCCAGCTTATCCATTCGTTTATGAAGTCCGGCGAATTTTTCTGCTTCGGGCGCGACGCGGCCGCCAGTCGCACGGCGTAGCGGGCGACGTCCTCGGCAATCGGCACCTTGCGCACCACATCGTGAAAACGCATGACGTCCTCGCCCGTGAACAGGGCGTCGATCGGCGCCGGCGCGCGCGAAGTCGTCTGCGTGACGACGGCGACCTCCTGGTCTTCGGGCAGGTAATCGATGACGACGTTGAACATGAAGCGGTCGAGCTGCGCCTCCGGCAGCGGGTAGGTGCCCTCCATCTCGATCGGGTTCTGCGTGGCCAGCACGAAGAACGGCTCGGCCAGGACGTGCCGCACGCCGGCCGCGGTGACCTGGTGTTCCTGCATGGCTTCGAGCAGCGCGGCCTGCGTCTTAGGCGGCGTGCGATTGATTTCATCGGCGAGGATCATGTTGGCGAAGATCGGCCCCGGCACGAACGACATCCGCCGGCCTTCGGCGCCGTCCTGGAGAATCTCCGTGCCCGTGATGTCCGCCGGCATCAGGTCGGGCGTGAACTGAATGCGCTGGAATTTCAAATGGAAAATCTGCGCCAGCGATTTGACGAGCAGCGTTTTGGCCAGGCCCGGCGCGCCGGTGATGAGGCAATGCCCGCCGGCGAAGAGCCCGATGAGCATCTGCTCGATGACGTCGTCCTGGCCGACGATGACTTTGCCCAGCTCGGCGCGGATGCGCGCGCGGCCGGCGAGGATTTGTTCGACGGTTCGTTGGTCGTTGGTGGTGGGTTCCACGGGGGTTCCTTGTCAATTGTGTTGATGGGGATCTCGTTTGTGAAAGAGTTTCAGCCGAGGCCTTGTTGCTTTCGTCGTTCCTGAACGGCCTTGAGGAGGCGGACGGCCTGCAAATCCTTGACCCCGCCGACGGCTTCCTTGGAGCGGATGAGGGTGGCGAGATCCAGAAGGCGGCATGGGCCGATGGGCAAATCGACCACGATGCTGTGCTGCTTGACCGCGTCGAACTCCCCCACGCCCTTCACGTTGCTCAGGCAGTCGAGGATTCCGAGGTCGGTTCTTAGATAGACGTTCCTCAGCGTGGCCAGCAAGTCCGGCGTCAATTCGAACGGCAGCTTCTGTGGAGTCATGCGATGCACCGGATGCAGGTCGGCCACCGCTCCGTAAACCCGCCGGACGCCCGCTTCGTCGAAGGGACAGCAAACATCGAGGTCCTCCGTCAGCAACGACACGCCGTGGGCAATGACCGCAAATCCGCCGATCACCACGAATTCCACCTGGTGCCGGATCAAGCGTTCGAGGAGGGATTCAGAATCCTGAGCGGGCATCACGTTTCTCCATCGCTTCCCGCAGCGCCAGCGCCATTGCCAGCGCGCGGCTGTGCGCACGGATGCGTTCCCAAACGCTCAGAGTCAGGTTGTGTTCGATGAGCGACATATCGAAGCCTGCCCGTTCGGCTTCCTCCCACGCGGACGGCGCGTTCGGTGGTGGCGGCGATTCGGGAGGCTTCATGGCGTCGAGCCTAATGCGTCATCGCGTAAAACACCACGTTGATTCCGAGCGGATAGGCCTTTTTCTCCGAGAACTCGCGGAAGAAGTACTTGTACATCCCCTCGCGCTCCCACCCGTCGCCGTTGTCCGTGTTGTGCGCGATGAACGCCATCATCCGCCGCTTGTCGTCGAAGATGGCCCTGAAGTGAACTTCGCGGCACTCCTCGCCGCCGGTCACCTCCCACGTTATTCCGCCGTTGTACTGGCTGTTCTCGCCCGTGCCGAAATTGGGCACTTGCATTTGGTTTTTCGACAGTGTGATGGGAAAGACACAGTGGAAAATCGGGTGGCTCATCTCCAGTTCCTCCGGCTCGTGCTCGGGGAAGACGCGCTTGATCTCCCGGTAGAAGTTCTCCCACTGCTCCTCACCCCAGAAGTCGTCCACCATGAGGAAGCCGCCGTTGAGAAGATACTTCCGCAGCGCCGCCACTTCCTCTTCACTGAAAATGAGCCGCCCCGGTTCGACGATGTAAATCCACGGGTAGTCGAACAGTTCCTTGTCCGTCAACTCGACGATGCGCCCGTCCGGATCGGTTCGCAGCGAGGTCAACTGCTGGAGGCGAAAGGAGAGGTTGATGTCGCTGTCCGGCACGTCCGTCATCCAGTCGCCGGCGCGGAACCACCGGCGCCGCGCGCTGCTGCTGTAACGGACCCGCGCGAAAGTGAACACGTCCTTGTTGAACGCCGGCGCGTTTGTCCAACTGGGCGGCTCCTCGCCGGTGTCGGAGGGGATGTCCCGCGCCGTGCGCGCCTGCGGGTGATTGCGGTATTGCGCCAGGGCGACGACGCTGGTCAGGACGACAAGCGTGACCAGAGCGAAAAGGTCTTTGCGCTTCACGGCTTGGCCTTGTTGTCAACGCGGCACCGGGAGGGGTTGAAACCGGATGCCCGGTCTGTTCGTGGCGATCATGTTCGTCGACGCCGGTTTGCCGATCGCGGAATTGGTCGCCCCGCGGTGCGTCGGACCGCTCGTCGTTTCCGCAGCCATCTCCAGCAACAGCCGGTGCCCTTCGCGGAAGCGCGGCGCTTCCTCCAGCGCCATTAGCAGATGACGCTTCGCCCCGCTGTCGCGTTGCGCGCGGAGCAGCTTCGCGAGCTGGAAGTGCGCGCCAGCCGGGTCGGGCGGATCCAGGCGCAGCAATGTGCGGCAGGCACGGACGGCCTCATTGGTGCGGCCGAGCGCCTCGCTGGCGCGCGCCAGGTAACCGTGGGGTTGGTGCACCAGCGGATTCACGGCGAGATAACGAGCCGCGTTCGTCGCCACGGCCGGCCAGTCTCCGGCGGCGGCGCCCAATTCCATCAGGCGAAGGAAAGCGTCGAGCGCGTCGGCGTCGCGCGCGGCCCAGCGGGTGAGCACGGCGCGTTCGGCGTTCGTCTCGCCAAGGCCCCGATGCGCCTGGGCCATCAGCTCGTAGGCGTTGTCCGACTCGACGCTGCCGGGGTAGAGGCGGAGCAGCTTTTCGAGCGGCACTTTGGCTTCCTTCCAGTTCTTATCCTTGAGCGCCCGCTTGGCCTCTCGAGTCAACGTGTAGAAGTTCTTCGAGCCGCCGGGGAGTGATTCGAGCAGGTCGGGCGCGGGCTCGCCGGGCGGCGGCTTGTCGAAATCCAGCTCGGGCGCGAGCGCCTCGGCCCGCTCGCGGGCGAAGGCGGCGAAATCTTTCTCCAGCGTTTCCATCGGTGCGGTGCGTTTGGCGATGGCGGCATTGATCTCCGCGCCTTCACCGAGATCGCGCAGGATGCGCTGGAGAGCGTCCAACCCGAAACGGCCCACGAGGAACTCGACGGCGAGCGACGATTCGTAGTACGCGAACTGAAGGTGTTGCTCGGTCCTGGGCGCGAGGAACGCCGCGCTCAAATCGCCCAGCGGCACGAAGTCCTTGCCCAGGATCATCTCCCGGTAACGCGGGGTCATCCGCTGGCCCCACGCCGGATCCTGCTGAAGTTCCTCGAACACCGAAATGCCTTCGCTCAGCCAGCGCGGCATTTTGTTGCGCGTCAACTGAAGCGTGACGACGTGACAAAACTCGTGCCACAGCACGGCCTGCCAGTTGGCCGGATGCGCAGCCTGCGACGCGGGGCTGTTGGCGGTGATGACGCTGCCAAAGCAGACGCCCAGGTAGCCCGGATTGCCCGGCATGCCAAAAGTGCGCACGCCAAAATCTTTTGGCTGGGCGAATATCTCGACAGTCACCGGCTCGGTGAGAGTCATGCTGTACTTCGCGCAGAGCTTCTCCCGCGCGCGCTCGAGCAACCCGAGGACTTCCTCGCCGTAGACCGGCGCCTCGTTGGTCGCCATGCGGAGAATGAAGTGGTGGTTCGTCAGCGTGGCAAACTTTGACATGCTGTCGTGGAGCGTGACGAGGTTGAAGGCGGTCACGTCGTAGCCGTCGGCCTCGTGCACGGCCTGGGCGAGGGACCAGCCGTCCGCCTCCCGGCCCAGGCGCAGTTCGTCCTGCGCAAGCTGGATGCGGGCGGGAAGGTAATTCTTGTCGAACGCCAGCGCCTGGCGCTGGCGCGCGGCGCCTTCGGCGAATCGGTACTTCTGCGAGAGCTTGCGGCCAATGAGGTGGTCCACCGCGGGGTCGCTGTCCCAGAACTTGAGCGCGTTGGCGCGGGCGCGGGCTTCGCCGTTCGTGTCGTTGCCGAGATGGGCGATAACGGCTCGGAAGGCCCATGCCTCGGGATGCCACGGGTTCACGGCGAGCGCCTGATCGAGCGTCTTGCCGGCGGCGGCGTATTCCTCGCCGTCGATGAGATGGTCGGCCAGAAGGAGGAAACTGGCGACGTGATTTGAATTGTGTTCGAGCGCTTTTTGGAGCGACTCGATCATGCGCTTGCGGTCGTTGGGGGCGAAGGCGCGGGCCAGGCCGTAATGCATGTCCGGGTCGCGGGGAAATTTCTTGAGGCCGTCGCCGAATGATTTTGAGGCCACCTGGAAGTCGCCCTTATCGAGGGCGAGCTGGCCGCTGCCCAGGTAGGGATCCCGGTGGTCCGGGTCGCGTTTGCGGGCGCGGTCGAAGTAGAATTCGAGCACGCGCTTGGGATCGATGCCCAGAAGCAACGCGGTCTGGCCGATGGCGGTCATGTTCGCGGCGTCCTGGTAGGACCACATTCGGTAGCCGGCGAGGTTGTCGATCTGGCGGAGCATCTGCGCGGCTTCCTCGAGCTGCCCGTTGCGGCGGCAGACCTCGTGGCCAAGCAGGCGCAGCTTCACGCTCCACGGAAAGCGGTCGAGGTTCGTGTTAACGGCCGAGTAGGCGTTCGTGTAGCGGCCCAACGCGAGGAGCGAGCGGGTGAGCAGGACGCGCCATTCATCGGAGGATTCCTCGTCCGCGATGGCCTGGCCACACGCCTTCATACAATCGGTGTAGCTGCCTTTGATGAACAGGTCGCGCGTCTCGTCAAGCTCGACCGCCGCGCCGGCATTCAACCCCGGGAAGCCGAGACACGCCACGAGGAGCCCCCACCACCGGCTGGGGGAGCACTGGCGCAGCGTGACGTGCATGGGCTGCTTATAGCCCAGTCCGGCGCTTGGAACAAGTCCGGCAATCTGGATTGTCCGAATGGTAGACGCACCTCTTCGCTGGAGCCGGAGAGCCGGAGCGACCGCGACGAATGTTGTTGATGTGGACTATCACACTTTGCAAAGTGTGAGATATGCCTGCGGCCCCTCCGCTTCAGCCCACGCTTTGGCGCACTTGTCGCGTGCTCGCCAATCGTCCACGCCTGAGGATTTTCGGCCTGCTGGTGCAAACACCTGCGCTGACTGTTTCAGCCGTGGCAGAGCGGTTGCAGTTGTCTTTGCCTGTGGCCAGCCAATACTTGCGAGCGCTGGAATCGCGCGGGTTGCTGGCGTCTCGCCGGGTGGGTCGGCGCGTACTGTACCGCCTGAATGTTGCCAGCGCCATCGAACCCGCTCGAGAGCTGGCGGCGGCCCTGCGGCTTGCCTTCCAGCGAGACCCCGCACCGGTCGAAACACTTTTCAAACTCGCCACGACTTTCACTCATCCGCGGCGAATCGAGATTTTCAGAGCCTTGGCGGTCCAGGCCAGCACGCCGGGCCAACTCCAAGCCGCTACCCGCATTTCGGCGCCCGCCTTGTTCCGTCATCTCCGGAAGCTGGAGGCACGTGGGTTTGTCGCGGGACACCGGGGGCGGCATGCGGTGGCCAACCGGCCAGATGTCTTTGGGCGAACGCTGGCGCGCCTTGCGGCAAAATAGCGGTGGCCGAATACTATCACACTTTGCAAAGTGTGATAGTTCAGAACCCGAGGAAGACCCTCCAGCAAGTTGCCACTTCTAATCTCGCACCGTCACCGTGCGTGTTCCATGAAACGCCTTTGTTCCCCGGCGCAATTTCACAAACTGGGCGGCGGATGAATGGCAGTTTCGCGCTTCTTTTGTGCGCCAGACCGCCCTAAATTCTCCGAAATGGAAAGCACGAGTGCCACCGCCGTTCTCACGCCCGCTGAAGTGCCGGCGGCGACCCGGGCGCGGCCGGTCACAGCGCGCGCGCCCTGGCCTTGCACGGCCGTGGTGTTCGCCGCGATGTGCATCCTCGTCGGCATCGTGTGGGACATTTCGTGGCATGAAACCATCGGGCGCGACACGTTCTGGACGCCCGCGCACATCTGCATTCAGCTCGGCGCGCTGATTGGGGGTCTGGTCTGTGGCTGGCTGGTGCTCCAGGCGACTTTTTTCGGCAGCGAGGCGCAGCGCGCGTCAGCGGTGCGCGTCTGGGGGCTGCGCGGTCCGCTGGGCGCGTGGGTGACGATCTGGGGCGCGCTGGCGATGATCACCAGCGCCCCATTCGACAACTGGTGGCACAACGCCTACGGACTGGACGTGAAAATCCTCAGTCCGCCTCATTCGGTGCTGGCGGCCGGAATGTACTTCGTGGTGTTCGGCGGCCTGCTGCAGGTTCTGAGCTTCCAGAATCGCGCCGCGGCCGAGGGCGGCACAGCGGGCCGATGGTTGTTCGTCTGGGCGGGCGGCATCCTGCTCTGCATGTCCAGCATCATGATCATGGAGAAGACTTTTCCGAACCAGCAGCATGCGGGAGGATTTTACCGCACGACGATGCTGGTCTTCCCGTTTTTCATCTTCCCCATCGCGCGCGCGGCGAAGGTGCCGATGCCGGCTACCACAGTGGCGGCGATCTACATGCTGCTGATGGGCGCGGCCGCGTGGGTTCTCCCGCTGTTCCCGGGCCAGCCGATGTTGGCGCCGATTTACAACCCGGTCACGCGCATGGTGCCGCCGGCGTTCCCCATGCTGCTCGTGGTGCCGGCGCTGGCGGTTGACGGGGCGATGCTTCTGCTCGGGCGCGGCCGGTCGTGGTGGCGCGACACGCTCACAGTGCTGGTGGGCGACACACTCTTCGCCGGCATTTTCGGCGTCGTGCAATGGCATTTCTCCAAATTCCTTCTGGCACCAGCGTCGGAGAATTGGTTTTTCGTCGGCGGCCGTCACTGGCCATTCAACTCGGAGCCGAGGTGGTTCCACACGTTTTGGAACGTCGGCGAGGATCCGGTGAACGCCGGCGCCGTGGCATGGGCTTGGGGACTGGCGCTGGTTTCCTCCGCGCTGGGGCTGGCGCTGGGCAACTGGATGGCGCGGGTCAAACGCTAACCTCGTTATTCCGTCGGGTCAGCGTGGGTGGTTAGCGTAGCTGCGACCGTGAGGTCGCGGGACGGGGACGCAGAAGGTTGGGTAGCGGCGTCATTTTCGTTCCTGCTTGAGAAGTCAGCCTGCGACCTCACGGTCGCAGCTACTCCAAATCGGCAGACGCTACGGCTTCGCCAAATCCTCCACAAAACGCAACACCAGCGCCGTCCAGCCCGTTTGGTGCGAAGCGCCGAGGCCGCGGCCGGTTTCGCCGTGGAAGTATTCGTGGAAGTGGACCAGGTCCCGCCAGTGCGGGTCGATGCTCCAGCGGGCATCCTCCCCATGGCACGGACGGCGGCCCGAATCGCCGGGCAGAAAAAGGCTGGCGAGCCTCCGGCTCAGTTCGCGGGCGACTTGCCCGAGATCCATGAAGCGGCCCGAGCCGGCGGGACATTCGACTTTGAGGTGTTCGCGGTAAAAGTGGTGATACCGTTCGAGCGCCTCGACCAGGAGATAATTTACGGGAAACCAAATCGGCCCGCGCCAGTTCGAGTTGCCGCCAAACAGCCAGGTGCTCGACTCGCCGGGCACGTAGTCCACGCGGTGGACTTCCCCGCCGGCGTGGAACTCGTACGGCTGGCGCTCGTGAAACTTCGATACGGAGCGCAGTCCGTGCGGGGAGAGGAATTCGTTTTCGTCGAGCAAATACCGGAGCACGCGTTCGAGGCGCTCGCGCGAAGGAATCGCCAGCAGCCTATGGCCGTGCCCGTGCCCGCGCTCGCAATAGCTGATGTGCCGCGACAGGTCGCGGCGGTTTTCCAGGAACCAGTTCAGCCGTTTCCAGAAGCCGGGAAGCGAGCGGCAGGTTTCCTCCTCCAGAATTTCCACGGCGATGAGCGGCAGCAGGCCGACCATCGAGCGGGTCTTGAGCGGCACCTCGGAGTGATCGAACTGGATTTCGTCGTAGTAGAAGCCGTCGGCTTCGTCCCACAGGCCGGTGCCGCCGACGGTGTTCATCGCGTCGGCGATCTGGACGAAGTGCTCGAAGAACTTCGAAGCCATGTCCTCGTAGGCCGGGAGGATTCGCCCCCCGTCGCGCGCCAGTTCGAGCGCCATGTTGAGCATGGTGGCGCAATAAAAGGCCATCCACGCCGTGCCGTCGGCCTGATGGAGCGTGCCGCCCGTAGGCAACGGCTTGGAGCGGTCGAACACGCCGATGTTATCCAACCCGAGGAACCCGCCGGCGAAGAGGTTTTTGCCAAAGGCATCCTTGCGATTGACCCACCAGGTGAAATTGAGCAGCAGCTTCTGGAAGACGCTTTCGAGAAAGTCGCGGTCCCGCTGGCCCGCCTGGGCGGCGATCTTGTAAACGCGCCACGCGGCCCAGGCGTGGACCGGCGGGTTCACGTCGCCAAACGCGAATTCATAGGCGGGGATTTGCCCGTTGGGATGCATGTACCATTCGCGCAGCAACAATTTGAGTTGTTCCTTGGCGAAGGTGGGATCCACCCGGGCCAGGGGCACCATGTGAAACGCCAGATCCCACGCGGCGAACCACGGATACTCCCATTTGTCGGGCATCGAGAGGATGTCGCGGCTGTAAAGGTGGCGCCATTGGTGGTTGCGCCCGGCCTGGCGGCCGGAAGGCGGTGGCGGCATGCCGGGATCGCCCTTCAGCCAGTCGTCCACGACGAAGTGGTAAAACTGCTTCGACCAGAGCAGCCCCGCGTAAGCCTGACGAACGACACTCCGCTGTTCCGTCGAAAGTTTCCCGGGCGAGACCGCCGCGAAGAACTCCTCTGCCTCCTGCACGCGGGTCGCGAAAACCTTGTCGAATCCGGCGCCGAGCGGCCCGGCGGGCGCATCGGCCTCGCTGAACAGACGCAGGCAAACGGCTTGCGAGCCGCCGGCCGGGATCGTCAGAACGTAGTGGGCCGCGGCTTTCGAGCCGGCGCCCGCGGGGTTCACCGCGTCGCGCCGGCCGTGGACGACGTACTCGTGGAAGGCGTCCTTGACGAACCCGGCCTCGTCGCCCACGCCCCACAGTTTGCGCCCGTTGCTTTCGTTTTCGGTGAAGAGGAGCGGCGGTGGTCGTCCGTCCGGCCCGGGTCCGACAGCCAGGATGAACGTGCCGAGCGTCTCGTGTGTTCCGGCGATGCGGGCGCCGTCTTGTTGCTTTTCAGCGCGCAGCCGTGGCCTCAGGCCGCACCCTTCGTGAGAGCATCCCCACGACCAGGTGTTGCGGAACCAGAGCGTCGGCAGCAGATGGAGCGTGGCCGGTTCCGGCCCGCGGTTGTGAACCGTGAGGCGGATAAGGACGTCATCGGGAGACTCCTTGGCGTATTCGGCGAAGACATCGAAGTAGCGGTTGCCGTCGAAGACGCCCGTATCCGCCAGCTCGAACTCGCTCTCCAGCTTTCCGCGCAGCCGGTTTTCCTCGACAAGCCGCGCGTAGGGGAACTCGGCCTGCGGATACTTGTAGAGGGCCTTCATGTAGGAGTGCGTCGGCGTCGAATCGAGGTAGAAGTATTGCTCCTTCACGTCCTCGCCGTGGTTGCCCTCATTGCCGGTAAGGCCGAACAGGCGCTCTTTGAGGAAAGGATCCTGGCCGTTCCACAAGGCGAGCGCGAAGCAGAGCCGGCACTCGCGATCGGTGATGCCGAGCAGGCCGTCTTCACCCCAGCGGTAAGCGCGGCTGCGGGCGTGGTCATGGGGAAGATACTCCCAACAAGTACCCGACTCCGAGTAATCCTCCCGCACGGTGGCCCACTGGCGCTCGCTGAGATAGGGGCCCCAGCGCTTCCAATTCTTCTGGCGTGCCACATCCTCCGCCAGGCGTTGCGCCTCGGCCGTGCCTGCGGCGCGGTGGATGAACTCGGTGCGGCTGGTCGTGTTCATGATGGAGTTGTTCAGGGTAGCTGCGACCGTGAGGTCGCGGGCTGACTGCTTCAACGGCGACAAACGATTCAGACATTCAACGCCATCGTCCCGCGACCTCACGGTCGCAGCTACTCGGCGAGGAGCTTCTCGACTTTGCCGGCAAGGTTTTCACGGGCATTGAGGTCGCGAAGGTTGCCCTTCTTGTCGATGAGCCACATCGCCGGGATGGCCGCAATGTCGAACTGTTCGCCGAACCCGCCGCTGTCAGGGTTCTCCTCGAAGTGCTGCGGCCATTCCATTTTTTCGCGCTTGAGCACCCGTTCGAGCGCAGATTTGTCGTGGTCGAAGCTGAGGCCGACGATCTCGAAGCCTTTCGGGTGGAACTTCTCGTATGCCGCTTTGACTTTCGGCAATTCGGCCATGCACGGGCCGCACCAGGTCGCCCAGAAGTCGACCAATACAACCTTGCCCTTCATCGACTGCAAGTCGACTTCGCGGCCGTCCACCGCCTTGAACTTCAATTCCAGCGGCTTGCCGATTCGGTTGACCTTCTTCAAGAGGGCCCGCGCTGCTTCCTGGACTTCCGGTTCGCCGGCCGCATCGGCGGCCTCGACGGCCAGGGCGCGCGCCTTATCCGGCTCGTTGTTGTTCAGGCGGCCCTCCGCCGGGGTCAGCAGCAGCGCCTTGAGCTCGGTGTGATTCGTGAATTCCTTCTGCAACGCGCGGACCGACGCCTCCATTTTGTCGAGGTCCGCGCCGGTGAGGGCTTCGGCATTGCGCGAGAGCACGCGCTCGACCTGTTGGAGACGCAACTCGAAACGCTCCTCCTCCGGCAGCTTCGGTTCCTTGAGCCGGGCTTCGTCCAGCGCCTCAATGCGCGCGGCCACGTTCGTGTTGCCAAGCTGCGCAGCCAGGTCCAGGAGAAAACGCTCGCGCTCGCGGGCTTCGGGGGCCCTGGCGTGGTCGGCATATTTCGTGTAAAACTGCCGCGCCTGGTCGGCGGCCAGCGCGATGAGGATCGAATTGGTCCGCTGGAACGCGCTCAGAGCCTCCTGGGACGGCGCGGTCGTCTCCCACTCGGCGGGCGCGGCCGGCGGCTCCATGGCCTGGAGCAATTCCATCCATGCTTTGTCGCCTTCGGCGAGGGGGGCATTGGAAGCGGGCAAGCCGAGGACCACGGCAGGCAACGAGCCCTCTTTGGCCAGCAGAACCTCGGGCGCCGGAGGGGCGGCCCCCGAGCGATCCGCGACTGGAGACGGCTTTGGCGTGGCAGGCGCGTCTGAGACGCCGGCCTTCGGCTTGCAACCGAGTGCGACGGTCAACGCAAGCAGCGCGGACAAAAGCTGCAAGTTTTTCATAAATTATTCATCCGGAATCCGGTAATCGCGGCTGAAGTAAAGACGGAAACCACAGCTGAACCTGGCGCGGCTGACGCCGCAACCAAAGTTGATAACCGCAAAGAACGCAAAGAACGCAGAGAAGGAAAGGCTTCTCTTTGCGTTCTTTGCGGCTATTCATTCGGTTGCGGCTTTGCCGCGCTGTGTCCATCTGTGGTTTCAACTGCTCCGTTTAGATTCATTCAGTTAATCGCCGGCTGCTTCCGCGCCGTTTTGCGCTCGCGGCAGCGATTCCAGTTTGGCCAGCAGCAACCGCACGCGCCGCGGGTTGTCGGGCTGAGTGAAGTCCGCTTCGCGTCCGGCCGGTTTCGCCTCCCGGGCCAACAACAGTGTCCCCTGAAGCGTTGCGACTTCCCCAGCCGAGAGTTCCAGGCTCATTTTGTCTTCCTGCTCCAGACGCACGGCCTTGCGGGCGAATTCGAGGAGCACGGCGCACGGTTCGAGGCAAGGGATGACGCTTTTGGCGCCGGCTTCGTCGGCCGCCAGGCCGGGCACGGTCCAGAGCCGGCGCTTCAGGCAAAAGCGGGCATCGCAACACGCGACTGCGACTCGCCCTGCTTGAGCGTTATCGAGCATTGTGGTGATGCGGTACATGCCGGACTGCCGCGCGGTGCACTCGCGATAGTGGGTCACCGGCGGGACGGGTCCGCCGACGGCAGACCAATCCGCAATCGCGCCCGGATACAGCCGCTCCAACGCGACGCCAAGTTGCTCGACGTCCGCGGCGGCGGTCCGCCAGCCGGAAGCAAGATTGGGCGCGGACTTCAGCGGGCGAAAAGCGCCGTCCGCGGTGAACTGAGCCAAAGTTCGCAGTGCCTCGGGCGCAAGTTCCCGCAATTGACGGGCGTCCACCGACCGGTCGGCGACGTGCCGAAGCTCGAACCCTTGGCCCTGCCGGAGCACGAGCACCTGCGCCAGCACGAAGGCGTCGCCGAGTTGGGCGGCGAATTGGCGGAGCGCCGGGTTGGGTGTGACCGTCACGATTTGTCAGGTTAGCGCGGCGCGGCGGGGATGGGAATGATTTTAGTTGTCGCTGCGGGAGCCGGGGGGCATTAAGCGGCCATGCACTTGCACTACGTGATTGCGGCGTTCATCGGCCTCGTGGCCGGGGTGACGAGCGGGCTGTTTGGAGTCGGCGGTGGCATCGTGATGGTGCCCGCGATGTTTTACCTGCTCAAAGTTGAAATCAAGACGGCCATCGGCACGTCGCTGGTGGTGATCATTCCGACGGCGATTGCCGGGGCGCTCAAGCACCATAATTTGAGTCACATTGATTGGCGGGTCGCAGGGTCTCTGACGCCGCTGGCGATCGCCGGCGGATTTCTTGGGGCGTATTTGGCCGGTCAGCTTGACGCGGACGTGCTGAAGAAGCTCTTTGGCGGCCTGCTCGTGCTGGCGGGGATTTACACAGTTTGTTTCAAATGACTGGCGGAAAGCCGGTTTGAAAGCGGTCCCAGACCGGGCGTTGGCCGCTGGCCGCACCCCCGGCAAACCTCTGCAAAAAATCTTACGAAAAGCTATTGACAAGTTGGCCCTGAGTTGCCAAGCTTCCCTTGGTTCGAGTGGCAGAACGTTTCTTCAGCGGGGTTCTCCACCCCCACCTCCTTGGCGTCTGTTGCCCGAACCATTTAGATTTCGGAAA
>CAZZAQ010000017.1:0-16920 GCA_964652165.1 uncultured Bifidobacterium sp. | reverse complement strand
CGATGAAAGCGGACCTCGTGGCTCGCGAACCGCAACGGCTGGAGAAATGGGCCGCCGCCCGGCTCTACGAACAAATCCAGGCCGCGCGCGCCGGCGCGGAGAAATTCGTCCTCCACGACGGACCGCCCTTCGCTAACGGCGACGTTCACATCGGCCACGCGCTGAACAAGATTCTCAAGGACATCATCATCAAGTTCCACACCCTCCGCGGCCGACACGCGCCCTACGTGCCGGGGTGGGACTGCCACGGCCTCCCGATCGAGTTCAAGGTCAGCCAGGAGATGCGCAAGGCCGGCGAGACCAGCGCCGACCCGGCGAAAATCCGCATGGCTTGCGAGATTTACGCGCGCAAGTTCATCGACCTCCAGCGCGCCCAGTTCAAGCGCCTCGGCGTGCTGGGCGATTGGGAGAATCCGTATCTGACGCTGAACAAGGAATACGAGGCCGACGAGCTGCGCTTGTTTGCCGACATCGTGGAGAAGGGCTTCGTCTATCGCGGCAAGAAGCCGGTCTATTGGAGCATCCCGTGCCGCACGGCGCTGGCGGAGGCGGAGGTCGAATACGCCGATCACGTCAGCCAGAGTGTCTATGTGAAGTTCCCCGTCGTTGGCCAACCGGGGCTGAACCTCGTCATCTGGACCACGACGCCGTGGACGCTGCCGGCCAATCTCGCGGTGGCGTTCAACAAGGATTTCCAATACGTCTCGGCGCGCGTTGGGGAGGAGCGCTTCATCCTGTTTCGCGGCCTCCTTCCCGCCGTCGCCGAGAAATGCGAGTGGAGCGACTACGAGGAAAAGCCTTTTCCTGTCGAGGAGCTTGCTCGACTCGAATACCAGCACCCGTTCTGCAATCGCACGGGCAAACTGCACCCGGCGGAGTTCGTCACGAGCGACACGGGGACCGGCTTCGTCCACATCGCCCCCGGACACGGTCTGGATGACTACAATCTGGGCTTGCGCGTCGGCCTGCCCATCTATTCGCCCGTCGATGACAACGGGTGCTTCATGCACACGAACGATTTGCCGGCCGCGCAGCAGATGCCCGCCGAAATGCTCGGCAAGTCCATCCTCGAAAAGCACGGCAAGAGTGACGCAAACGAAGCCGTGCTGCACGAGTTGCGCGTCCGCAAGGCGCTGCTCAAGCAGGAGAACTATCACCACAGTTACCCGCACTGCTGGCGAAGCAAGACGCCGGTGATTTTCCGAGCGATGGACCAATGGTTCATCCGGATTGATCATGTCCCCGTAGCTGCGACCGTGAGGTCGCAGGCATTTCCATCTACATCAACGGCGGCTGAAAAATCGGCCCGCGACCTCACGGTCGCAGCTACCTTCCGAAACTTAGCCCTCGACGCCATCCACTCCGTAAACTGGATCCCGGACTGGGGCAAAAACCGCATCGAGTCCGCCGTGAAATCGCGGCCCGACTGGTGCATCAGCCGCCAGCGCGCCTGGGGTGTGCCGATACCCGCTTTCTACGAGGCGCAGGGCAGTCCGATCCTCGATGCGCGCATCGTCCGCGCCGCCGCGGACCTGGTGCAGCAGCACGGCTCGAACGTTTGGTTCGAAAAGTCCGCCGCCGAGCTTTGGTCGCTGCTCCGGCCGAAGGACTGGAACGGCCCCGAAGCGGCGGCCAAATCCACCGATACGCTCGACGTTTGGATTGACAGCGGTTCCTCCTCGCGCGCCGTGACCAGCCGCCGCCCGGAGTTGGCCCGTAGTCGGAGCGCCGACCTCCCGGTCGGCTCGACTGGATCGCCAGGGAACGCGCCGAGCGGGAGCTCGGCGCTCCTGCCGTTCCAGGCCGACATGTATCTCGAAGGCTCCGACCAGCATCGCGGCTGGTTCCAGAGTTCGCTCCTGCTTTCGCTCGCCGCCAACGGCGCTCCGCCTTACAAGACCGTGCTCACCCACGGCTTCATGGTGGATGAAGACCGCGAGAAAATCTCGAAGAGCAAGCAAAGCCAGTCCGCCTACGACAAGCCGCAGACCGCCGACGCCTACGTGAAGAAGTGGGGTGCGGACGTGCTGCGGCTCTGGGTTGCGTCGCAGGATTACCGCAACGACATCATTGTTTCGGAGAAGCGCATCGAGAAGGTCGGCGAAACCTATCGCATCCTTCGCAACGCGCTGCGCTACCAACTCTCGAACCTCTACGACTTCGACCCCGTGAAACACACCGTGCCCGACGCGGCGTTGACCGGGCTGGACCGCTGGATCCTCGGCGAGTTCGCCCGGCTCGAAGCCGCCGTGTTGCCAGCCTACGAAGCGTACGAGTTCCACGTCGTCTATCAAAAGCTCAGCCAGTTCGCCGCCGTCGAGCTGTCGGCCGTTTACCACGACGCGGTGAAGGACCGGCTCTACACCGACCCGGCCCACTCGCCCCGCCGCCGTTCCACCCAGACCGCGCTGCACCGGATGGTGACGCAGCTTTGCCAGATGCTCTCGCCGATACTCGCCTTCACGACCGACGAGGCGTGGGAATTTGTCCCCGGCCGCCCGGCACACGCGCCGCACGTCCATCTGGCGACATGGGCGCCGACGACGCTGACCCGTTCCGACGCCGAGCAAACCGCGTGGCGGCGGCTCTTCGAGATTCGGGAGCGCGTGATGCCCCACCTCGAAAAAGAGCGCCAGGCCAAGACCATCGGCAAGGCGCTCGACGCCTGGCTCACGCTCACCGGCTCCAACCCGATGCTCATCGACGGCAAGGCGCACGGCGAAGCGCTCAGGGAGCTGTTAAACGTCTCGCAACTTGAAGTTCACTATGCGCCGGCCAACGGCGAGCCGACCCTCAACGTCACCGTCGCCAAAGCCGCCGGCCAGAAGTGCGAACGCTGCTGGCATTGGGAGGAAGACGTGGGCCGTGTCGCCGCGCACCCGACGATCTGCGGGCGGTGCGTTGAAGCCGTGAGCCTGAGGGATTGAGAACGTTCAAAGCTCAAAGCTCAAAGTTCAAAGCTCAAAGCTCAAAGCTCAAAGTTCAAAGTTCAAAGCTCAAAGTTCAAAGTTCAAAGCTCAAAGTTCACGCATCACGCATCACGCACCACGTTTCACGTTTCACGCTTCACTTCCAAAAACAAAGTCCCCTCCCCCCCGCGAACGGGAGAGAGGGGGTTGCTGGACGGGGCGTTACGCTGCGTCGGTACCACTCTGGAGAGGTTACCCCGCGTGCTCCCGCCCAGTCTTCAATGGCGGTTTGGATTTCAGACGCTCTCATTCCAAAACCCACACCGACCTCCCTTGAACCAAAACCGGTCGCGCACCGCCCAGACGTGCCCGCAGATTCCGCAGGGGGGCGCAGGTGCCAACCCAGTCAAGTGTTCTGCGCGTCCCGCGTCCTCTGCGGGCAACCCATAAATGGTCTGTCACGGCCGCAGCCGAACCCGGTAAAAGTCCGCAAGCCGTCCGCCTCGGTCGGCGGCCGCGTTGCATCTCAAAGAACCAGCCGTCCGCCACGCCGCGCAGGCGCGCGGATTGGGGACGGCCGAAAAGGAAAATCGAAGTGGTTGGCCGCGGATGCCCGGGAGGCACGCGGAGGAGGACGCGTTCCCGGGCATCCGGCGGCGGGCCAAGGGAGACCCACGGTGCAGCGCCACCCGCCAATGCGAGGCAACCCAGCCAACCCGCAGGCTGCCCCGCATTCCCCGCTTGCCCTCAAGAGCTGTTAGGTTTCGTTCGTTCACGATGTCCTTTCGCTGGGACCGCGAGTTTCATTTCGCAATCCCGGTTGCGCCGGTTTCCGATGTTCCCGTTCGCAACCACAAGAACACCTCCCTTAAAGCTGGATCGGTGCCAGCGCGGAAATCTCTTGCCGCGCATGAATCGACCACGGCGCGTAGCCGCCGACGTGAGGAGGCGGATTCATGCCCTCCGCGCGGTCCATCCGCCTCCTCACGTCGGCGGCTACGGCGGCTATCAGTTATCCAGGCTATCCCCGCCAGTGGTGGCCGCCGACAGACCCTCCGAGGAACTGACCCGCAGGCAGCCCCCGCCAGCATGATATTTTCGCATGATATTTTCGTTTCCTCGGGCCAACGGGCGTGGTTTGCTGGAGCCATGAACCCCATGATGCCTCGCCGTGATTTTCTCAAGAGTGCGACTGTTTCCATGGCCGCGCTGGGACTTGCAGGGACGCCCGTCGCTGCCATCGAGCCGTTCAAGCGCCCCGGCACTCCGCGCCTCCAACTCAGCCTGGCGGCCTACTCTTTCCGGCAGTTTTTCAAGGATGCCTCGAAGGCCAACGCGCCCGAGCCTGCCGCGGACAAGCGCATCGACCTGTTCCAGTTCATCGACTATTGCGCCGACCACGGGTGCGCCGGCACGGAGTTGACCAGCTACTATTTTCCGAAGGACTTCGACGACGCCTACCTGATTCGCCTGCGGCGGCACGCGTTCTTGCGCGGCGTTGCGGTCAGCGGCACAGCGGTCGGAAACACCTTCACCGATCCCAAGGGCGACAAGCGCGACGCCGAACTGGCGCGCGTCAGGAAATGGGTTGACCGCGCCGCGGTGCTGGGCGCGCCGCACATCCGCGTGTTCGCGGGCAATCTCCAGAAAGGAGCGACCGCCGCGGAAGCCAAAGCGCTTTCCATCGCCGCGTTGGAGGAATGCGGAGAGTACGCCGGCCGAAAAGGCGTCTTCCTCGGCCTCGAAAACCACGGAGGCATCGTCGCCGACCCGAAGGACATGCTGGACATCGTTACGGTCATCAAAAGCCCGTGGATCGGCATCAATCTCGACACAGGGAATTTCCACACGGACGACCCTTACGCGGACCTTGCCAGTTGCGCTCCCTACGCGGTCAACGTGCAGGTGAAGTCCGAAATCGAAAAGCGCGGCCAGAAGAAGGAACTCGCCGATCTCGCCCGGCTCGTGAGAATCCTCCGCGACGCCAATTACCAGGGCTTCGTCGCCCTCGAATACGAGGCGGCTGAAGACCCATGGCAGGCCGTGCCGCCCTTGCTCCGACGGTTGCGCGAGTTGATGGGGTGAGGGGGTGGAATGGCGTGTTGGAGCGATGGAGTAATGGAGTAGTGGAGTAGTGGAGTAATGGAGCAAGGGAGTGAACATTGGAGTGCGTTGCCGATACTCCAACACTCCATTACTCCACTACTCCATTCCCCCTTCACTCTACCACTCCTTCACTCCAAAACCCTCAATTCACCGTGCGCTGCAATTGCGCCTTCAGCGTCTCGTCGATGCGAGCCAGGGATTCCTGCAAATGGGCGAGTGTGGCCGTGCCCAATTGAGCATCGTTGGCGGCAACGATCCCCTGCGCTTTCTGGCGCAGTTGAGTGAGTTGGAAACGCGCCAGGGTCGTGGCGTCCTCCGGCGTGCCGGCTTCGGGGCGCAGCACGAGCCGAATCAGCCGCTTAAGGTGTTCGCGCTGGAGGGCGCGGCGAAAGCTGTTGATGGGAGCGGGCGGCGACTGCAGTTCGCTCCAAATGCCCTCCTGCAAACCTTGAAAGAGATCCGCCATCGTGAAGGCCTGTCTCGGGTCGGCGTACTTCACTTCCAGATCCTGCAAGCGCGCGAGGGCCGTCGGATGATGCAGCCGGTCCAGGATCATTCTTTGCAGATCCAGCACCCAATCGTGGATTGGAAAATCGATTCGCCGCTTCTCGTCGAAGGTTTCGCCCTCGAAGGTCCAGAAGCGATCACTCGCCAGTTTGTTCAGCAGACTCGGCGGCAGCTCAAAAGCCTTGCTCGAAAAGGCCGCCTCGTTGAGCAGGGCAAGCGCCGCGCGCTGTTTGTCGGCCGGCACCGGCTGATAGGGCGGGCGTCCGCCGGGATCGCCGGCGTGATCGCGATGATGGTAGCTGCCGCTGATGTATTTGCTGGTGTTCAGCATCGCCATCGACAGTTCTCCAAAGCCGCGCCCGAAGCCGCGCCGCAGGACCTGATAACCTTCCGCGGGTCTGGTCGCTTTGGCTTCGAGCTTTCTCCACAATTCGTGAGTCAACGCCACGCGCAGCCGATAGAACGGCAGCGGGTCATCCCCGTAATCGTTCCAGTTCGTGCGCGGATCGATTCCCACAGGCGTGCTCGTGAAGCCGAAGAGATCTTCGTCCGTGCCGTAGGCGAGTTGAGGCTCGGCGGCGCGCGCCGCGATTTTTTGAAGCGCGGGCCGCTCCGCTTCGGGGCTGGCGGCCGCGAGCGGTTTGTAGGCGTATTCGATGGCCCAATAATCGTAAGGGCCGAGCGTGGTCGGCCAATACTCGCCTTGCGTTTGGCCCTCGGCGGCGAGGTTCACCGCCAGGTAATCCATCACGGAACTGCACAAGCCCATCTTCTTCGTGTGCTCTGCGTCGTGGAGTTTGTCGAACGGCTGCAGTGTGCTGGCCCGAAAGTTGTGCCGCAGTCCCAGGGTATGCCCGACTTCATGCGCCGCGATGAGAACCAACCAGTCATGCACGAACTTTTCCTCGGCTTGAGGAGTGGCAAGCGCGCCACGGGCTTGCAGCAAGGAGAAGCCGAACGCGGCCTGTGACGTGGCGAGGCTTGCGACCTTGCAACTCCGGCGCGGTTCGCGGCCGCCGAACGCAGCCTCCTGCCAGCCATTCGCCGCGTTGCCTCCGTTTCCACCCGGCTGCACTGACTCCTGGTAATATTGCCGGACGAAGCGCGTCATGCTCTCGGAGAAGCTGATGTCCGCGTCGTAGATCTGGCCGGTGAACGGATTGATTCTCGATGGCCCGATGGCGAAACCGGTGTCCGTGGCGACAAACCAGCGGATCGTGTTGTAGCGAACATCGGCCGGGTCCCAGTCCGCGTTGTCCGGCTGTTGCTTCACCATGATGGCGTCCTTGAAGCCGATTCGCTCGAAGGCGCTGTTCCAGAGCAGCACGCCCTCGGTGAGAGCGGCGCGGTACTTCACAGGCACGGCATTCTCCAGCCAAAAGACAATTGGCTGTTTGGGCGGCGAGAGCGCCGCGCCGGGATCCGTTTTCTCCAAATGCCAGCGCGTGACGTAGCGCACGTAGGGCGTGTCGCTCTTGTCGTCGGTGAAATCCTGGAACATCGCCAGGAAATGGCCCACGCGATCATCCGCCAGCCGAGGGCGGTAGGCCGTCTCCGGCAATGTTGAAAGGCTGTAACGCACGCGAAACGGAAGGCTGCGCGGGTCCGGTGGCGCCAGGGGCGGCTTGGGCTGCGGTTCCGGCGGCGGCTTGAGCGGCGGCACGGGCGGCCGCTCGATGGTGAAATTCAACAGCGCCTCGACTTCGCAATTCTCGGGAAACCCCTTCAACGAGCCGAAGGCGCTGTTGCTGGCGTCAAGTTTGTAAGGCCAGCGATAGGTATACTCCAGTCCATATCCGATGAGCGGGATGTCGCGCAGAAGAAGGCTCTTGAGATCCACTAACACACTTTTGCGGGTGGGGTGCGGGTGGCTTTCCACTTTGGTGGAGGCCAGGATGGAATCCGTGAAGGAACGCGCGACGGCGCGCTGAATCGGGGTGTGCTCATCCGCCCGATAGCGGACGTTCTTCTTCAGGAACTGCACGTTCGTGCCTTGCTGATGAAAACTGAATACGAATTCGTCGAGCACCTGCGCGCTCAGCAAACCGCGCTCGCCGATTCCCGACTCCAACGTGGGCGAGCAGAGATAGCTCCGATCGAACTGCTCCGGAAGGATCTCCAGGTAGACCTTGTCGTGTTTGCGGTAAAAGTTGAACAGGCCCTTGATGGCCTGTGCGTTTTTCGTCAGCTCGGCGAAGGGCTTCGCGCCCGGCTCATCCGCGTCCTGCCCCGTCGGCCGCTTTTTCGCTGCGTTTTCTTTCGCCTTCGGGCTTTGTGACACGGCCGGAGTCGGATGGATGAGAATCCAGGACGCGGTGAGGAAGAACAGGAGCGTTTTCATAGTTCGAGTGCAGGCCTTCGGACACGGATCTTTGTGACTCTGATTCATAGACACCGGGCCGTGCGAATTTGTATCGGCGAACCGGTGTGCCTGGCAATCGGGCGCGCGATGCGGAGCCAGCGAGGAACCCAAGGGAGTCTTTCCATGAACCGGCGGTCGGGGGCGCGGCCTTCCAAGGCCGCGCGTTCCGCGGCCAGTGCCAGCCTCGCGCGGCCTTGGAAGGCCGCACCCCTGCCCGCTCCGGGTTCAAAAAGAAATCTGCGCCCGTCGGCCGAGGAGGGCGCTCCGGAGGGTTGCAGCCTGCCCAAACGGAGTGTTACATCAGCCCGTTCATGAAACACCAATTCGCACTCGCCTTCTTTGCGGTCCTGAGCGTGGTCAAAGTCACAACGGTCCCGGCTGTCGAAGTCTTCCCCGTGACCATCCGCGTGGACGCCGCGAAAACGCAAGGCGAGTTGAAGCCCATCTGGCGGTTCTTCGGCGCGGACGAGCCGAACTACGCTTACATGAAGCATGGCCGGAAGCTGCTCGCCGAGCTCGGCGAACTGCGCCCCAAACAGGTCTGCTTCCGCGCCCACAACCTGCTGACCTCCGGCGACGGCACGCCCGCGCTCAAGTGGGGCTCGACGGGCGTTTACAGCGAGGACGCAACGGGCAAGCCCGTTTACGACTGGACGATTCTCGACCGCATCTTCGATACGTACCTGGAGCGCGGGGTCCGGCCTTACGCGCAAATCGGTTTCATGCCCAGGGATCTCTCGGTGAAGCCCGAGCCGTATCAGCACCGATGGACGCCGCGCGCGCGTTACGAGGAGATTTACACCGGCTGGGCCTGGCCACCCAAGGACTATGCGAAGTGGGCCGAACTGGTGTTCCAGTGGACCCGGCACTGCGTCGAAAAATACGGCCGCGCCGAAGTCGAGTCATGGAATTGGGAGGTCTGGAACGAGCCGAACATCGGCTACTGGCGCGGCACGCCCGAGGAGTTTCTCAAGCTGCACGACTTCGCCATCGACGCCGTGCGCCGCGCCTTGCCGACGGCCCGGGTGGGCGGCGCGGACACCGCCGGCAGCGGCGGCAGATTCACCCGCGGTTTCCTCGAACACTGTCTGCGCGGCACCAATTACGCGACCGGCAAAACCGGCACGCCGCTGGACTTTGTCTCGTTTCACGCCAAAGGCGCGCCGATCACGACGAACGGCCACGTGCGCATGGGCATCGCCAATCAGCTGCGCGTCATCGACGACGGGTTCCGCATCGTTGCCTCCTATCCCGAACTGAAGGACAAGCCCATCGTCATCGGCGAATCGGACCCCGAAGGCTGCGCGGCCTGCCAGGGGTCGGCACTGGCCTATCGCAACGGCACGATGTATTCGAGCTACACGGCCGCCAGCTTCGCGCGCAAACACGATCTCGCCGAGAGGCATGGCGTGAATCTCGAGGGCGCGCTCACGTGGGCGTTCGAGTTTGAGGACCAGCCCTACTTCGCCGGTTTTCGTTCGCTGGCCAGCAACGGCATCGACAAGCCGGTGCTCAACGTTTTCCGCATGTTCGCCAAAATGAGCGGCCAGCGGGTCGCGGTGGAGAGCGACGCCGCCATGCCGCTGGACGAAATCCTCCGCCGCGGCGTGCGCGCCAGGCCGGACGTGTCCGCCCTCGCCAGCCTCGACAAGAACAAGCTCTGCGTCCTCCTCTGGCACTATCACGACGACGACGTGCCTGGACCGGAAGCGGAAGTTGAACTGGCGCTGAACGCCCTGCCGCTCGCCCGCGGCGAGGCGAAACTTCACCACTTCCGTATCGACGAAGACCACAGCAACGCCTTCGCCGCGTGGAAACGCCTCGGCTCGCCACAACAACCGACGCCGGAGCAGTACGATCAACTTGAAAAAGCCGGAAGCCTCGCCGCGCTGGGCGGGCCAGAGACCCTGCGCGTCGAAGGCGGCGCCGCCGTGGTTCGCTTCAAGCTGCCGCGCCAGGCCGTGTCCCTGCTGATCCTGACCTGGTGAGGCCTTTCCAACGTTCGTGCTTGACCGGGCGACCTGTCACGGCAGCCTTTCATTTCTCATGCCTTGGCTGATTCGGCTTTTGTTCATCCCGTGCATGGCCTCCGCGGCTCACTCGGCGGCCCTTGCGGTGGAAGCGGACCTCATTTTGCACAACGGCCGGGTCGCCGCCGTCGATGCGGGCTTTTCCATCCACGAAGCCATTGCCGTGCGGGACGGGCGCGTGCTGGCGGCGGGAAGCAACACCGAAATCGACAAGCTCCGCGGGCCGCGCACCGACGTGGTGGACCTGGAGGGCAAACTGGTCCTGCCCGGCTTGATGGACTCACACGCTCACCCCGCCGATGCGTGCCTGACGGAACTCGACCATCCGATTCCGCCGATGGAACGCATCCAGGATGTGCTCGATTACATCCAGGCCCGCGCGGGGGTGCTCCCGGAAAGGGAGTGGGTCGTCCTGCGGCAGGTCTTCATCACCCGCTTGCGCGAACAGCGCTATCCGACCCGCGCGGAACTGGACCGCGCGGCGCCCAAACACCCCGTGCTGTTCGCCACCGGCCCCGATGCCTTGCTCAACAGTCTGGCGCTCCAGCTCAGCGGCATTGACCGCGAGTTCAAAGTCAGCGACGGAGGCAGCGGCTTCGCCGAGAAGGACCCGAAGACGGGCGAGTTGACCGGCATCCTGCGCAATTGCACGCGCTACGTGAAGGTCCAGTCCGCCAACCGCACACCCACGCGCGCGCAGAAGGCGCAGAGGTTGCGGGAACTGTTCGCGGACTACAATTCGGTGGGCCTGACCTGCGTGTGCGACCGTGACGCCAGCCTCGACGAGATCGAAACTTACAAGGAGCTTCGCCGCGGCGACGGCCTGACGGTGCGGGTGCGGCTGTCGCAGCACATCGAGTCGATTGGCCCGCTCGAGGGCATCCTGACGAGCATTCGCCAAGTCGGTGAGAATCCGCTCTTCAAGGAACACGATGACTGGCTGCGCATCATCGGCATCAAGACCTTTCTCGACGGCGGGATGCTCACGGGCAGCGCCTACATGCGCCAGCCGTGGGGCGTGAGCGAGATTTACGGCATCAGCGATCCCGCGTACCGCGGCGTGCGCTTCATTCCGAAGGAACGCCTCGTGCCGATGGTGCGCGCGGCAGTCGAGCACGGCTTGCAATTCACGGCGCACTCGGTCGGCGACGGCGCCGTGCACGCCCTGCTGGAAGCCTATGCCGAAGTGGACAAGGAACTGCCCGTGCGCAAGACCCGCCCGTGCATCAGCCACTCGAACTTCATGAGCCGCGAGGCCGTGGAACAGGCGGCGCGGCTGGGCGTGATGCCGGACATTCAGCCGGCGTGGCTGTACCTGGACACGCACACGCTGGTGAAACAGTTTGGCTACCAGCGCCTGCGCTACTTTCAGCCGCTGCGCAGCCTGTTCGACGCGGGCGTCATCACCGGAGGCGGTTCGGACCACATGCAGCGGATTGGCTCGCTGCGGTCGGTCAATCCCTACAACCCGTTTCTCGGCATGGCCACGGCGGTCACGCGCCGGGCCAAACAGTATTCCGGCCCGTTGCACCCGGAGGAAGCGCTCACGCGCGAACAAGCCATTCGCTTCTACACGATCAACAACGCGCGCCTGCTGAACTGTGACGACCAGCTCGGCTCGCTCGAACCCGGCAAGCTGGCCGATTTGATCGTGCTCGACACCGACCTTCTGACCTGCCCGGAAGACAAGATGGCGGCCACGCAGGTGCTGCGGACCTATGTGGGCGGAAAGCAAGTTTACCGGCGAGAAAGCAAACCGTGAGATGCGGCGTCACGTGCTGGCGCGGTTGACGTTTGCTGCGCTGGACCACGGTGCGGCAGAACTGAGTGTAGGCGCCCACGGACAGTTGGAATTCGTTCTAAGCCTCTTCCAAAGGCTGGTTGGCATGTCCATCCTTGCCGGGTGTTCGACCTTGCCCCGTTTCAGAACCTCCAACTGCGCGGCGGCTTCACGCTTCTGGAAGCCCGCCTTACTGCGCAGCCCCTGCTCGACCCGCTGGAACGAGCCGCGACCGCACAGACCATCATCCGCGGAAATCGCTTCCACATCTTCCTCCGCGCCGACCTGGACGAACGGGAACTGTCCATCTCCCTCTACCACGAGGTGTTGGAAGCGGCCACAGTGGCCGCCGAGCGTCCACCCGATGCCGTGGTCGAATTCAACGAAGGCGATTTCGAGCAGGCCGCGCAAGCGGCACACGCCCGCTTGGGTCTCGCTTCACCTGCAACGCTTAATCGAGTGCTGGCAGACTTCGGCTTTTGACGGTAAGGTGGCCCCATGAAGTGCGACATTGAATTGCTTCTGCTCAAGCTGGCGGACGGCGCTCGTGTCCTCCGCCTCAGCGAGCCGAAGTCGGGCCTGTGTCTGGAAAAGCGGCTTGACCCAAAGCAATCCGTCGCTCGCCAAAAGGAACGCTGGCAGCAGGTCTTCAAGGCCATGCTGGAACGCGAACTAGGCACAGCCCGCTGAAGCAGGACATACGTGCCTGCTCACAAGCCCTCGCCGACTTCATCGTGCCCGAGACTGACTTGCTGACCTGCCCGGAGGACAAAATTGCGGCCACACAGGTGCTGCGAACCTATGTGGGCGGAAAGCGGGTTTATCAGCAGGACAGCGTGACGAACAAATGAATTCGCCGCTGCGCTTCCGCTTGCTGGATCGCGACGATTTGCCCTTCGCCAACTCGCTGCGCGCGCTCGCCGGGTGGAACCAGACGCTGGGCGATTGGGAACGCTTGCTCGCCATCGCGCCGAAGGGCTGCTTTCTGGCTGAGTGGAACGGTACACCCGCGGGCACCGCGACCACGATTGTTTATGGGCCGGAACTGGCCTGGATCGGCATGGTGCTGGTGCATCCCGAATTCCGGCGCCGTGGAATCGGTCGAGCGCTGTTGCGACACTGCATCGACTCTCTGCGCGGGCGCGGCGTGCGCTGCATCAAGCTCGACGCCACGCCGCTCGGCAGAACCGTTTACCGCGGCCTAGGCTTCCGCGACGAATGGTCGCTGCGGCGGTGGGTCCGCTCTCCTGCGCCACCTCTAGTCGCTTTCCATGAACCTGGTAGGGCCGACCTGCCGATCGGCCTGGACGCGCGGCAGCGCGTCCCTACCGGGTTAATGGACCCGATGCGCGATTTGGGAATCGAGGAGGCTGCCCGCGATGCCAGTCTCAGGGCGTGGCGCGCGGCGGACGAACAGCTCCTCGGCCCACTTGATGCCTCGGCATTTGGTGTTTCACGCCAGCGGCTCCTGCCGGCGCTGGCGTCGCAAAGCCGCTCCGCGGTCGTGCTTGAGCCCGAACCCGGCTGTCCCACCGGCTTCGGCCTGCTGCGCCCCGGCTCTCAAGCGCTCTATCTCGGCCCGGTCGTTGCGACATCAGCCGACGCCGGCATCCGTGTGATTGAAGCTCTCGTTGCCGCGAGTGAGGGGCAAATGATCTTCTGGGATGTTCCCGATGAAAACTGGGCCGCCGTTGCTTGGGCTGAACAGCACGGATTCACCGTGCAACGTCCGCTGACCCGCATGTTCCTGGGAGAGAACCTTGCGCCCGGCGACCCGAGGAAACAATTTGCCCTGGCTGGGCCGGAGGTGGGTTGAATAAAGTCACTGACCCCCGGATGACAGCACACGCGCCAACGGTCAACGGCGTCACACCGGCGCGGAGGCCGGAACGGAACGGAACAGCGTGTGCCGCAGGCACAGCCGGTGGCTGCGCCAGAAGATGAGCGCCGCAGAAAGCAGCGTAAGCAGGGTGTTTTCGGCAAGCTTTCCGCAGATGTACACCACGCCGGCGCCGCAGCCGCAATCGAACTTGATGGCGCAAAACGGCAGGCCGCCCGCTTCGCGAATCGCCAGCGCCCGCAGCAGAACCACGACGGTGAATGGCACGAGCATGGCCAGGAGCATCACGGACGCCCCGCGCACGGCGACGCCCAGCAGCAGAAGCAGCCCGCAGAACGTCTCAAACCAAGGGAGCGTCGAGGCGACCAGGTTCAACAGGAGATGATGGTGGAGGATGTCGTACTGGCGCACCAGCTTGAGAAACTCGACGGGGTGCAGCGCCTTGTTCAGGCCCATATAGAGGAACAACGCGCCGAGAACCCACCGGGCGGCGATGGACATGAAGTCCGCGGCGCCAAACCGGGCGGGGCGGACGGCGGACGGACCCGAGGCGGCGGAGTTCATAGCCGAATATGTTCAGCGTAGCTGCGACCGTGAGGTCGCGGGACTTGGACGCAGAAGTTTGGGCAGCGGCATCGTTTTTGTTCGCGCTTGAAAACTCAACCTGCGACCTCACGGTCGCAGCTACGCTAAGCAGGGACTCATGGTTTGGGCTGGCGCAATTCGCCGCTGCGACGCGCCCCGAGTTCGACCCGCTCGCCGAGTTTCGTCCACTCGGTGTAGCCCCCCGCGAATACGAAGAGCTTCTCGCGGGGCACTCTGGCGTCGCGCAGCATGATGGCGGCAAACTCGCTGTCCTCGCAATCGCCGCCGCCGCAATAGACCACGACCTGCTGCGCGGCCAGGCAAACGGGCAAGACATCCGGCAGGTACTTTTCGGGGCGATAGTGGTGGAATTGCCAGGCGCCGGGAATGTGCCCCGCCGTGTAGTGTTCGTCGTCGCGGGCATCGACGAACACCACCAACCCCGGTTCATAGCGCGGGTCACGGAACAGCGCGACCACCTCGTTGCTGCTGACCAACTGCAGGCCCTGCTTCTGGAGCCGCTGCCTGACGGCCTCCAGCGGATCGACCGGCGCCGCGTTCGAGCCCGTGGCGACGGAATTGGAGCCGGGGTTGGCGGTGGTGAGCTTCTCTCCGCCGGGAAAATAATTCCGGTTCAGGCCCAGCCCTCGTGATGAGATCGCATTGGCCGCGAGCGCCAGAGCCAATCCGAGGAGCGCCACCAGGAGCGTCTCGAGGAGCACTGCCTTGGGATTTCGCATGGGTCGAAAGATTCCCCCGTCCGTGCAAGCGCGGGCTTACTCCCTGATCCTCACGTAATTCTTTTCAACCACGAATGGACACGAATCCACACTAATAGAAGCGGGCTCGAGGTCAGGGCGCGGCCCTGCATTCGTCATAGACACAAGGGCCGTAACGCGGCTGGCGGCTCGTGCCAGTTTTGATTCGTGTTTATTCGTGTTCATTCGTGGTTGAAGTCTGCTGTCCGAATTTACGTGTGGATTTGGCTTACTTCGGTCCGGTCGGGGGCGCCGGCGGTTTGACGACCACTGGAATCTGCTCGGCTGGCCCAACGATGGGCACTCGAAAGACCGGATACTTGGGATGCGTGGTCTTTGCGGTCAATTCCAGGCCCGGACGGACCTGAAAATTGGGAGGGATGTCCATGTTGAGAGTGAATAGCTTTCCAGGCTGCGTTTCCACCACTTCCACCGTGACGCCATCGGCGTTGACGGCGGGTTCGGACAACTTCACTGGCGCGCTGCCGTTGTTGCGGATCAATGCCGAATGTCGATAGCCGACAGTCGAAGCTGAGGTAGGGAGCCGAACCTGGTTCGGCATCGCCACAAGGGCCGGCTGAACCATGGCGTAAGCGGTGATATTCAGGAGGGGCATGTTGGTCGTCGAGGTCTTGATGGTGACCTGGCCGCTCGGCACCGCGTTGCTGGCCGGCGGGTCGTAAGCGACGCTCAATTCAAACTCCTTGCCGGGCTGGCGGGTCTTCAATTCCAGCTTGAATGCCGGGTTGGCGCATTGCGGCGGTTCCAGCGTTATCGGCTCGGCAAGATCGCTGAGAATCCGGACCGTTTTTGTCTCGTTGGTTGTTTCCCCTTCGATGGCCATGAAATAGACATAAGCGGGCTGCACATCGATGGGACGCCAGACGGTGGCATGGAGATAGAGCGTATGGTTGGCCTGCGCCGGGTCATTGCAGGTGACCGTGACGTACTTGTTGGTGACCCGTCCGGTGAATTTGTCCGGATTGAACTTGATGGGGATTTTCCCGGTTTGGCCGGGCAGAATCTTGCGGTCCCATTCGGCGGCCGTGGTGCAGCCGCAACCAGGGTTGACCATGGTGATTTCCAGCAGCGCGTTGCCGACGTTGGTGGCGATGAACGTGTGCACGGCCATATCCGAGGACCTGATTTTGCCGAAATCGAAGGCCGCTTCGGAAAACCGGATCCGTGGCCCGTCGGTTGTTGGCTTGGCCGCCGGAGCTGGAGCGAGCGGGACCTGTCCCGACGCCGGGAGGGTTGCCGCGAGTGGAGCCATCGTGAGGACTGCGCCAAGAATCAACTGTTTCATAACGAGCCGAATGCTACCACAAATCTCGCGGGCTGCACAGGAACAATTGCTAAACTCACTTACGGGAACGGCGGCGTGGCTTCGTCGATGGATTCGAGGAATCGGACCAGTGCCCGACGATCCACCGGATTGGTCAACGTATCGACACCGCCGGTGCCCGCGCTGCGGTGAGTCACCTCGTCAAGCACCTCATCAAGCGTTTGGGCGCTCCCACTGTGCAGGTAAGGCGCGCCCGCGAAGACCGACAGGAGCGACGGGGTATTGAAGCCCAGCGCGCCGTTGGCCGTCACGACGTTTGTGCTGACGCCGCGCACTTCGTTGAACGCCGAGGGATCAAACGTGCCGACGTTCGACAGGAAGCGCGCCAGTTGCCCGGCCGTGATGGTCTCGGCGGCGCCCGGCGGCGGCGTGAAATCGACCCGGCTGCGGGTCCAGTTTGGGCCCCCGTGGCACGATTGGCAATTAGCGGCCGCGAACAGCGCCCGTCCCACCGACACGTCCCCGCCGCGGCGCGGGGAGATAGGCGCCTTGATGCCAAAGACAATGTAGGCGGCGATGGCATCGAGGTCGGCGTCCCGTCCCGTCGTGGAGGTCGGCCGGAGGTTCACCACCGCCTGGCCGTCGCGAATCAAGCCCTGGCCGCCGGACACCCCACGGATGTTGAGCTCGAAGTCCTGGATTTCATCGCGCACCGCCGACCAGTTCAGGACCCGTTGCTTGAAGCCCGGCAGGAGCGG
>CAZZAQ010000016.1:9276-16972 GCA_964652165.1 uncultured Bifidobacterium sp. | reverse complement strand
CAATGTTCAGCCTGGTCCGATTGATACCGACACGAATCCGGCCGACGGCGACTTCGCCAAGACGCTTGTTCCCATCACAGCCCTTGAGCGCTATGGCAATACAGACGAGATCGCCAGCTTCGTTGCATTTTTAGCCAGTTCCGAAGCCAGCTACATCACGGGTGCGAGTCTGCTGGCCGATGGAGGTTTCGCGGCATGAAATCTGAGAACGGAAACAAGAGTCATCAACAGTTAAACAGCTATTCACTTAACGCCATCAAAATTATGAAAGCACTTAGAATCGCCATCATCATTGGAAGCACACGGCCCGGTCGCAACGGCGAGGCCGTAGCCAAATGGGTCCACGAAATCGCACAAAAGCGCACCGACGCCGAGTTCGAACTCGTGGACATTAAAGACTTCAACCTGCCGCTCCTCGACGAGCCGATGCCGCCCATCATGGGGCAATACAGTAAGCCACACACCAAAGCGTGGGCCGCCAAGATAGGTTCTTTTGATGGCTATGTCTTCGTCACGCCGGAGTATAATCATGGCGTGCCCGGCGCGCTCAAAAACGCGATTGATTATCTGTTCCGCGAGTGGAACGACAAGGCCGCTGGCTTCGTCAGCTACGGCGGCGCCGGCGGGGCGCGCGCGGTCGAGCAGCTACGCCTGGTGCTGGCCGAGGTGCAAATCGCGACGGTGCGCAACCAGGTCTTGCTCTCCATGTTTACCGACTTTGAAAACTTCAGCGTCTTCAAGCCGGATGCCCGCCACGAGAAGTCGGTCAATGAAATGTTCGACCAGGTCATCGCTTGGGGCGGCGCGCTCCAGACGCTCCGGAAGACCTCCGCTTAAGAAAGAAAGCAAAATGAACAATAAGGAAGAAAATATGAACAATAACGAAACCCTCAAGATGAACAATCCCAACGAACCGGCAACGGACGCGGTCGACCGCACGGCGCAGGAGATGCTGACTGCATTCGAGGCGAAGGATGCGGCGAAGGTGAACTCTTATTACGCGCCGGACGCAATAATCGCCACGGCCGGCCGCCCGGCGGCCAAGGACGGCCGGGCGGTGTCCAAGGCCATCATGGACGATCTTGCGGATCCCAACTTCAAGATGAGTCTCTCACACGAGAAGACCGAGGTCGCCGCCTCGGGTGACCTGGCCTACCGCCGCGGCTCGTACAAAATCACTGCAACCCTGCCTGATGTAGAGGCGATCAGCGGCGGCAAGTTCAACGTTCCCCACTTTACCGGCAAGGCCAAGATTGATCGGATTGTGAAGGAAGCCGGTTTTGCGCATCATACGTTCGTCATCCCGGCCTTTTTCTACCAGAACCTGGTGGGGGCGCTAGCTCCGCAAAAGCAGGCAGACGGATCCGTCGGCTGGGCTCTGCCGCTTGATCCAGATGCGCGTTGCATTCACATGGGCGACATCACCGAACTTGGCAACATCGTTGCCGGAGCATTCGCACACCCGGATCAGGCAGGCGATGGCGAGTATCTGCCACTCGTCGGTGATTTCATGAGCTTCAACGAAGTCGTCGAGACGCTGAATCGACAGGGACATGAATTTTCATTTAAACAAGTCCCAAAGGAGCTTTTTGCTACGCTCTTTCCCGGAGCCGCCGCGATAGCAGAGACGTTCAGCTACTTCCAAGCTCACACCTATCTGGGTTCGGATTCGTCCGACCGAATTGCGCTCGCAAACAAAATAGCAGGCAGGCAACCGACCAAGTTTTCGACGTGGGCTCGACTGAATGTCCCGGTCCAGAACCCCTAAATGCAACCATTCACTCAATGCGAATCGAAATTATGGAAACGCTACTCGACCACGTCATCATAACCGTCAAGGATTTCGATCGATCGATTGCCTTTTACGAGACGGCTCTCAAGCCGCTCGGCATCGTGCATGCCCTCGATTACGACGGCAAGAATGGCCCCGAGGGGCATCCCGACCTCAAGGGCTTCGGACGGGACGGACGCGTATTTTTCTGGCTCAGGCAGGGCGATGCCGACGCCAAGGCTGCGCATATCGGCTTTGTCGCCAAGAGCGAGGCCGAGGTGAACGCGTTCTACGAGGCAGCAATGGCGGCGGGCGCGACCGACAACGGCAAGCCCGGCGCGCGCCTGTATTACGATCCCCGTTATTACGCTGCGAATATTTTCGATCCCGACGGTTACAGTCTCGAGGCGGTCTACAAGAGCTGGCAACACCGCCAATCATAGAGCCTCGAAATTTCAAAGAGCCCTGACCTGTGCCGATGCAAGAATTGTGACAAGACGTCCGATGACAGGTAAACTCATCATGTGCGGCGCCACCGGCGGTGCGCGCTCAAGAACGCGATCGACTTCCTGTTCGCCGAGTGGAATGACAAGGCGGCGGCCTTTGTGAGTTACGGTGGCGCCGGCGGGGCGCGCGCGGTCGAGCAGCTACGCCTGGCGATTCACGACGAGGGTAAGATCCATGAGTCCATCCCAATTCCAAAAAGCAGTGGAGGGGACTGGATGGATTTGAAATGCGCGTAAAACGTATGCGGTTTTACTTGCACTTTTTCGTAAGTGCTTGATTATAAGTGGAGCGGGTGAAGGGAATCGAACCCTCGTCTCAGGCTTGGGAAGCCCACGTTCTACCATTGAACCACACCCGCGGTCGCGCGGACGACCCGGTCCCTACCACTTCGCCCGTGCCGTTGCAACCAGTCTTATCAGCCCGCAAAGAAGCAGCCGCCGGCGCGAGGAGGCGGAAAAGCTTCGCCGATCCGCCGGGGAAATCCGTTTTGTTGCCACGGCGGTTTGCGAGGCTGCGGCCGTTTTTTGACGGGCTGTCAACGGCGCTTCTCGTCGGCGTCGATGAAATCCACGAAGGTGCGAATGTCAGCGCGGTGGGCCAATCCGGCGGCTTCCTTGCGCTGTTTGAGGCGCTCCTGCCCCGCCGCATCCTCGGGCTTGGGATAATTCAGCATGCCCTCGGCATGGGCTCGCTTGTCGGCGTCGGTGCGCGAGACGTTTTTCTGCACCCAGTCGGCCACTTCGCCGTCGGTGATCGTGCGCTGGACGACCTCGACCAATGGGTCGTGCGTCAGTCCGGCCGCCTTGAGCCACGAGCCGTCGAAGCCCTTTCCGAAGTTCGGTTGGTAGTCGGCGTGCAGCTTGCCGGCCAGGTGCAGGCGGATTTTGTCGATGTAACGCGGCAGGTGCATCCAGCCGCACATGGTTTCGCGGGGGCTGCGCGGGTAAATGATTTCGCTCATGTGAGGATGATTCAGAGAGATTGGCCCGCGGGCAAATTCAAAATGAAAAATTCAAAATTAGAATTCAAAATGAAACGGGGAAGTCGCATCGTGGGCGCATGAGCGAAGGTAAGTTCGATTTCGACCTGGCGGTCATTGGCGGGGGCAGCGGCGGGTACGCGGCGGCGCGAACCGCCGCGGCGGCGGGGTTGCGCACGGCCGTCCTCGAAGGCGGCAAGGAGGTCGGCGGCCTGTGCATCCTGCGGGGCTGCATGCCGACCAAGGCGCTGCTTTACGCCGCCGAGGTCCGGCACCTGGCCCAATACGCCGCGCTCTGGGGCATGAAGCCGGCCGACGTGCCGTTCGACTGGGGCGCGGTCATGGCGCACAAGGACTCGCTCATCAAGCAATTCGCCGACGACCGTGCCGCCCAGCTCAACGACGGCCGCTTCAAGTTCATCCGGGCGCTGGCCCGCTTCGTGGACCCGCACACGGTGGCGCTCAACACGGGCGGCACGCTCAGCGCGGCGCACTTCGTCCTCAGCACCGGCTCGGTGGTGTCGCCGCCGCCCCTGCCCCAGCTCGCGGCGGTGGGCTACATCACCAGCGACGAAGCGCTCACGCTGCGCCGGCCGCCCAAATCGCTCCTCGTGCTGGGCGGCGGCGGCGTCGCGGTCGAACTGGCGCAGTTCTTTGCCCGCTTCGACATCAAGGTCACGCTCCTCCAGCGCGGCGCGCGGCTGTTGAAGGAACTTGACGAGGACGCCGCCAGCGAGATCGAAAAGGTCTTCCGCCGCGAAGGCATTGAGCTGTTCACCGGCACGATGCTCACGGACGCGTGGCGCGAAGGCGCCAACAAAGGCGTGACATTCGTCCACGAGGGCAAACAGAAGCGCGTCGCCGCCGAAGAAATTCTCTTCGCGCTCGGCCGCTCGCCCAACACCGCCTCGCTCGCGCTGGCGAAGGCCGGCGTGACGGCCGACAAAGGCCGCATCCTCGCCAACGACCGGATGCAAACCAGCGCTCCGCACATCTACGCCGCCGGCGATTGCACCGGGCCGTTCGACATCGTCCACGTCGCCGTCCAGCAGGGCGAGATTGCCGCGCACAACATCGCGCACCCGGACCGGCCGCGGCGGCTCGACTATCGGCTGCTGCTCCACGTGGTGTTCACCGACCCGCACGTGGCCGCCGTGGGCTTGACCGAGAAAGAGGCTCGCGCCCGCGGCGTTCGTTACACGGCGGCCAGCTACCGCTTCGCCGACCACGGCAAGTCGCTCATCATGGAGGCGCGCGACGGCTTCGTGAAACTGCTGGCCGATCCTGGGTCCGGCGAGATTCTCGGCGGCGCCTGCGTCGGCCCCGCAGGCGGCGAACTCATCCATGAAATCGCCGCCGCGATGGCCAAGCGGATGACCGTCCAGGAACTCGCCGCGATGCCGCACTATCATCCGACGCTGGCGGAGATTTGGACGTACCCGGCGGAGGAACTGGCGGGCGCAAAACGTAAAACGTGAAACGTAAAACGGGCAACGCAGGAGGGGACGGAGCGTGATGCGTGATGCGTGACGCGTGAAACGTGAAACGTGAATGAGGAATCATCTGGCTTGAGAAAGGACGGGGAATCTGCAATGAGTTAATGGACTCAATCAAAAGCGAAACGTTCGCGAAGTATTGCCGCCGCACCAGGAAATGATTATGGCCAGGGAATTCAATCGGAGCGCCGCTCTCCGAGCCGGCGCGGCCCCCATTCCACAACGCGCCGGGTCGGGGACGGGCGGTCCTCGCCGCCTCACGCCATGCGTCACGGATCGTCTTTGGCTGGCGGCACTGCTTCTTGCGCTCGTCCTCGCCGGCTCCGTTCGCGCACAGGTGCCTCAACTCATCCATTATCAGGGCCGCGTCACCAAAAACTCCAGTAACCTCGACGGGCCTGGCCAGTTCAAATTCTCGTTCGTCAACAGCAACGGCACGGTTACGTTCTGGAGCAACGATGGCACCGGCAGCGGCGGGCGAGAGCCCGACAGCGCCGTCTCTATGCTCGTGGACAAAGGCGCGTTCTCCGTTACGCTCGGCGACACCTCGCTGACGAACATGACCCCCGTTCCGCCGACCGTGTTCACTAACTCGGACGTGCGGCTGCGCATTTGGTTCACCGACGGTGAGCCGCCCTTGCAATTGCTCTCACCCGACCAGCGCATCACCGCCGTGGGCTACGCGATGCTGTCGGCGACCGTGCCTGACGGCGCCATCACCGGCGCCAAGCTCGCGCCCGGCTCGGTTACGGCGGCGAACATTGCGCCCGGCTCGGTCGGAACCGCGCAACTGGCCGATCGCGCCGTCACGCTCGACAAACTCGCACCGGGCGCAATCCCGCCTCCCGAAGTTCCAGATGGCTCGGTTACGTCGAACAAGCTGGCCGCTGGCGCCGTAACCACCATGAATCTGGCAGAGAACGCGGTGACGAGTAGCAAGGTGGCCGCGGGTGCCATTACTGCCGACAAAATCGCCGCCGGTTCCATCGGTTCGAAGCAGTTGGCTTCCGGGGCTGTCGGATCGAGCCATCTGGCTGCGGGGGCCGTTCTTGCCAATCTCCTTGCCAGCGGCCAGAGCGGTGTGGCTAACGGCGGTGTCGTTCTGTCGTTCGACGGCTATTCAGCTTCTTTGATCGATGCGGGTTACACTCGTGCTGGCTCCTTTTCTTTGACGCCAGATCGGTGGGGGATTCGAAGTTTGCCCGGCACTTTCTTTCCAAGTGTCGCAGTCTGGAGCGGAACTGAGCTTATTGCTATCGGTGATGAGCTTAATGGACCCGGTTTCCCAGGTGGTCGCTACGACCTTGGCACCGACACATGGCGGCTGATCAGCAATACGGGTGCGCCTTCAAGGCGTTCGGGTCCGGTTGCCGTCTGGACGGGAGGCGAGGCAATTATCTGGGGCGGTACTGATCTGCAGGATGGTTATATCTACCGTCCACCGACAGACAGTTGGAGACCGATGACGACGAACGGGGCACCCACCGTTCGAAGAGAGGCTACAGCCATTTGGACCGGGGCTGAGATGCTTGTCTGGGGCGGTATCGACCCGGTCGGGGTCGAACTCAATACAGGGGGGGCCTACGATCCCGTACGGAACCTGTGGCGGCCGATCTCGACGCTGGCCAGTCCCTCGGCTCGCCGGCGCCACAGCGCTGTATGGACCGGAGAAGAAATGATCATTTGGGGTGGCCAAGCAGGACCTCACCCTGCAGCGGTTTTCAAGACCGGAGGCCGCTACCGACCATCAACGGACACTTGGACCAACACTTCAACTATGGGCGCGCCTCCCACAGCTTCCGCTCATGCCGCGATTTGGACGGGCACCGAGATGATTGTATGGGGCGGCGATGCGGGCGGCGGGTTTTCGGGTCCAGCACTTCGCACAGGCGGACGATTCAACCCGGGCAAGAACTCCTGGCGTCCTGTATCGTCGATGAATGCTCCACTGGCTCGATTCGCACATTCCGCAATATGGACGGGCAGCGAAATGCTGGTCTGGGGCGGCGTAGGCCCGCTTGGAGGAACGGAAACCGGCGGGCGGTACCATCCCGCTACGGACGAGTGGATCTCAATGGCTTCAGCACCTCTTCCCGGCAGCTACAATACCAGAGCTATCTGGACCGGGAACGCAATGCTGATTCCGGTTCTGGATTTTGGAAACGCCAGAGATAGGGTGATGCTCCTTTGGCAGCCGCCCGTCACTGCATATCTATATCAGCGTTGATACTTCTTGCGGACAGAATCGCGCTGGTTGCTTCCTCCACTTCACCGGCGCGCCAGACGTCACCTACCGTTTGCAGTGCGTCCCGAGCCCGACCGGCCCATGGGACACCCTCGCCACGCTCACCGCCCCCGCCTCTGGTCTCCTCGAATATCACGACACGATGCCGCTGCCCGCCCAAGCCTTCTACCGCACCGTTCAGCCGTGACGAAGCTGAGGGTTGAGAGTTAATGGTTGATAAGCCCGATGATGGCATCCCGGAACGCGAAACCTGACTGACACTTATGCCGTGGTGTGAATCAGCGCCCTCAGCCACCGCCTCTACTCAACCAGGGTGATATTGGCGACCGCGATAAATTTGAGATGACCTCCACGTTCGTTGAACACCAGCGTGCGTCCATCCTCAGTCACAAGGCAATGTTCCGCCTGTTCAATGCGCACCACGTCGCCGTTGTTGAGCCGCAGCGAGTAGGGCTGAAAAGGCCGCCGGTTGTCGATGTCCAGCAACGTCTCTTTCGTCACGGTCGCATCGTGCCTCAGCCGCTCCGGTTCGTCAACCCTCCGAGTCGCCCATTCGCCTCGCCATCGAGCGGGACGGCGGTGGCGGCTTGTTCATCCGCTTCACCTGGATATTTCTCAGGCGCCGTAGCCGCCGACGTGAGGAGGCGGATGGTTCCATCAGCGAACCGGGTCCGCCTCCTCACGTCGGCGGCTACAGG
>CAZZAQ010000016.1:4486-9266 GCA_964652165.1 uncultured Bifidobacterium sp. | reverse complement strand
CGGTTCGTCAACCCTCCGAGTCGCCCATTCGCCTCGCCATATTGATGACCGTTGACCCAGGGTAACCCGCTGCGCGGTCAACCCTGGGCTGAGTGATGCAATCCCTTCGGGATTGGCGTCGTTCACGCTCCTCGCTGTGGGGAGCATGGGGCACGGCGCGCCGGCCAGCGCGGTTTGACCCACCAGAAGCTTGCCAGGACGATCGCGAAGAACGCGACGTAGATCGCGGTGAAAACGGCCTGGCTGGCCTCGAAGAACCTTGGTAAGCGCCCGTAGTCCCTGCCATCTCGCGGAGCCTGGCTTCCCACGTCGTCAGCGGACAGATGACGCCGCCCAGGGCTTCGACGGCGACGATGCCTATGGCCAGCAGGTGCGCCATGCGAAACCAGAAATTGCGGACCCAGGACCAGCGGAGAAATCGTCCCGTCCACACCGCGAGCAGGCCGAGGACGACGAAGGCGACGAAGGCGAAATGGACGACGAGAATGACGTCGGCCAGCAGACGGTAGAAAGTCGAGTGGGTCATGGGGGATTGGAGTATTGGAGTGATGGCGGAATGGAGTATTGGAGTATTGGAGTGTTGGAGTGTTGGAGTGATCCGGATCCCATTACTCCATCACTCCATTACTCCAACACTCCATTTCCCCCATCACCCCATTCCCCACCCCCCTTCACGCCGACCGGAGCGACGACGCGATGCGGCGGACCTGGCGCGCGCGCGCTTGCAACCGGCGCTTGACGCGTGTGGCGACTTTCGCCAGCCGGCTGGCGGGGACTTCGCGCTTCAGCAGGAACGTGGTGTGCGGGATGCTCGTGCGCGCGAGGTCTTCGGGGGTGACGTGTTTCGAGTCGAGCCCGGGCGCGAGGTCCACGCGGACTTTTCGGTAGAGGTGCACGACGAAGGCGGAGCAGAACAGGGAGTGGTCGCGGGCCAGCAGGTTCTCCCGGCCGCGAAGTTGCGGCTGGCGAAGCGCCAGCAGCGTGCCGAGCAACTCGCGCAGTGAATAGCGGACGCGGGCCGACACCAGGTCGAGCCCTTCCCGAACCACGCGGGCCGCCTGTTCCTCACTCAGGCCGAAATCGAGGACGGCCAGGGTGGTGTAGAGCTTCTCATCGAAGTATTTCCCAAGGCGGTTTTCCTGAACGCCAAGCTGGAGGTGTTTTTGGTGGAACTGGAGATCGGATTCAATCACCCACTGGTGGCCATCGACTCGCACTCCTTGAAAGATGAACGCATGAGTCCAGCGGCCCCATCGGCCGTCCGGGTCGAGGTGGCGCTCGGCACGGGCGATGGCGCGGTCAGTCACCGTCGTGCCGGTCGAAAGGCCGATGCGGCCGGGGCGGGCGTGGCGTTGGAGGAATTCGCGATTCGAGAGGTCCTCGAACTCAATGGTGTCGTGAACAATCGGACTGCCCTGCCATCCGCTCTCGTTGGTCATGGCCCGATGGAGTCACGGCCGAAGCCGCCTGTCAATGAACTCCTCCGCAACGGCGCGGGCTTCGGGCGGGTATCGGTGCCCGGCCCGGTGATTGAGCCAGCCCAACTCGCCGGACGCGCCGAGGAGCTTGTAAACGGGCAGCGTGGCTTCAATGAACGGCCAGCTTTTGTCGCCATCGGCCGAATCGCCGCCCAGGAGCAGGAAGGCGCGCGGGGCGATGAGCGCCATGAGTTGGTGGTGTTCCAGTGCGAAGCCGGGTTCCTTGACGGCACCGCTCAGATACCAGATCGCTTCCCAGTTGCTGAAGCCGATGCCGATGCCGCCTTCGCTGAAAACCGCGGTCTTGAACCGTTCGTCAAACGCGGCGGCATAGAGGACTTCTTTCGCCCCGAGCGAATGGCCGAGGCAGCCAAGCCGAGTCTTGTCCACATAGGGCAGGGACTCGAGGTAATCCGCGGCGCGCACGCCGTCCCAGAGCATGCGGGTCATGCCTTTCCACGCCGGATGTTTGGCGAGCATCGCCTGGACGTGGTTCGAGTAGCCGGCCCCTTCGGCGAAGATGTAACAACGCGGGCAAAGCACGACGTAGCCGCGCAGCGCCAGGTGGACGCCTTGCATTTTCTCCGGGACGGACGAGTCGACCCCCGCGACTTGCGCGGCGGCGGTGGCAATCGTCGGATGAAACACCACGACCGCCGGGTAACGGTCCTGGCGCGTGGCCGGCTTGAGAAGGTAGGCATCGGTGAAAACGCCCTCCTCGATTTGATACCGGACGAGCTGGCGCGTGAAGCCGTCGCACTGTTCGGCCTGGGCGACCTCGGCTTTCAGCGGAGCTTTGTGGGCGGGGAGATCGCCGAGGAAGTCGATCCACTTTCGGCGGAGGGCTTGGCGTTGGGCGAGCCAGCCGGAGCGGTTCGTGATGGCGCCGCCCGCGCCATCCACGAGCAACGGCGCGAGCCTCGGCGCGCCGGCCGGGAGCGATTTGGGCGGTTGCAGATATGTGTTTAGCGTAGCTGCGACCGTGAGGTCGCGGGACGGGGGCGTTGAATGTCTGAATCGATTGTCGCCGTTAGAGAATTCAGCCCGCGACCTCACGGTCGCAGCGACGCTAAATACATACGGTTGCAGCAGGTCGGCCGGCGCGCCGAGGGCGGCGCTGCTGGCGAGCACAACGGCGAGGAAGCGGGAAAGGCTGCGCCAGCTCATGCCCGCGCGTGCTTCTCGATCATCGCCGTCACTTCCTCCATCGAGGCGGGCTTGGCCAGACACGGGTGATCCCCGATGATGCCGTCGTGGTCCTCGACCTGCGTCCGGCGCACGGCCGCGGTCAGGAATACAACGGGCGTGCCCTTGAGTTCGGGATCGGCTTCGATGAGCGCCGCCACGTTTCCGCCTGGCAGCCGCGGCATGATGATGTCCAGCAGCACCAGGTCGGGTTTGAACTCGCGCGCCGCCTTGACGGCGTCCTCGGCCCAGTTCTCGACGCGCACTTCGTATTGGTTGGTCTCCTCGAGGTTGAGCTTGAGCAGCGTGGTGAAGCTCTTCTCGTCGTCGACCAGCAGGATGCGTTTCTTTCGGCTCATAGTTGTTCCTTCGCTTGTTTGAAGATCAGAGTGACTCGGATGCCGCCTTCCGGGCGGTTGCGGATCGCGATGGCGCCTCCGTGAAGCTCGACGATTTTTTTCGACACCGGCAGGCCCAGTCCGGTGCCTTCGCCGGCCGGTTTGGTCGTAAAGAACGGATCGAAGATCTTCGCCAGGTTTTCCTCCGGAATGCCGCCGCCCGAATCGTCCACTTCGGCGGCGACCACTCTCTCGCCGACCCACAAGTGGGTGCTTTTGCGCGAGCCTTCGCGATGGGTCGTCTCGCTCATCGTTTTGGGATAGGTGCGCACGGTGATCTGCCCGCCCCGGGGCATGGCGTGGACGGCGTTCATGAAGATGTTCACGAACACCTGCTGAATCTGGGTCCGGTCGGCCATGACCTTGGGCAGCGGCTCGGTGAGTTCCCGCGCCACCTCGATCTGCGCATCGGTCAGCGCGTGCCGCACCATCTTGAGGGTTCCCTGGATGATATCGTTGAGGTCCTCGGGCCGCATCTTGAGCTGCCGGGAGGCGGCAAACTCCAGAAGCCCATGCGTAATGGCATCGGCGCGGCTGATCGCTTCGCGCATTTCCTGGAGCACCATGGCAACGTTTTCATCCTCGGAGGGGACCTTTTTGACCAGGTAATTGACCCCCATCTGGAGGATGGCCAGGGGATTCTTCACTTCGTGCGCCACGCCGGCGGCCAAGGTGCCGATGGACTCCATTTTCTCGGCCTGGATGAGCTGGAGTTGCGCGGACTTGAGTTCCTCGTGCGAGCGGCGCAGCGCCTCGGCGCTGGCGGCCAGTTCGGCGTTCTTCCGCTGAAGCTGCTCCTCAAAGCGCTTCCGATCGGTGATGTCCCAAAAGATGCACTGCGTGCTGAAGATCCGGCCCTGGGCGTCGCGAATCGGCGTTTTGACCACTTGCACGTAGATCTTCTCCCCGTCGGGCGACACATTTTCCTCGACGGTCTCGAAGATTTTGCCCGAGCGGATCACTTCGCGGTCGTCCTTTTGATATTTGGTGGCCAGCTCCGGCGGATAAAAATCGAAATCGGTCTTGCCGATGATCCCTTCGCGCGGCCGGCCCAGGAGCTGGCAAAAGCGCTGGTTGGCGAACGTGAACCGCTCGTTGAGGTCCTTCCGGAAAATGTTTTGGGGCAGATGTTCGACCAGCGAATGGTAAAAGGCCTCCTGGAGAATCAGTTGCTCCTCGGCGCGCTGGCGTTCGATGGCGTAACGAATCGCCCGGCCCAGCAAATGCGGCTCCATCCGGCCCTTGGCCAGGTGGTCCTGCGCGCCTTCGCGCACCGCGCTGACGGCAAGGGTTTCGTCCTCCACACCGCTGAGCACGATCACCGCGGTCGTCGGCGCCGCCGCCCGCAGGGCGCGGAAGGCTTCCAGCCCGCTGCTGTCAGGCAGCGTCAGGTCGGTGAGAATGATGTTGAAGCCCCGCGCCGCGACGGCCTCAAGCGCCTCCGAGAGTCGCCCGGCTTGCGTGACCTCGAACCCCGGCGCGCCGACTTCCTTCAACAATTCGCGCACCAGCCGGGCGTCGCCCGGATGGTCTTCGAGCAGCAGCAGATTGATTGGCGCGGGGTCCATTGTCGGGGGCGGGGCGACTTGCGCCACCGCGCTCTACTGCAACCATGCCATAAATGCAGGGCTGGGCAATCCTTTGCTCGAACCAATTCGTGACCACTTCGCGTAGCTGCGACCGTGAGGTCGCGGGGCGAGGACATAAGGTGTCGCAAGT
>CAZZAQ010000016.1:3921-4476 GCA_964652165.1 uncultured Bifidobacterium sp. | reverse complement strand
CCGCTTCCTTCCCGCTTGAGAATCCAGCCCGCGACCTCACGGTCGCAGCTACGCGAATCACATGCGCCACTTCACGGCGCGCTCAGCTTTACCCGGTAGAATCCCATCGCGCCGCCGGGGTCGGGCACGGTCAGCGTGCGGGCGGTCGTTTTCGGCCCCACGCTCACGAAGGCCGGCGGCTGGAGCGTCGGCGAATACTCCAGTTGATAGCTGTGCGGGGAGCGCGGCCCGGCGAGTGTGGAAAGCTGCGCCGCCGGCCCGTCCCAATTCACCGTCAGGTTGCCGCCGCTGCGCGACACGGAACGGATGCGCGGATGGGGCCGAAAGCCGATGACGCCGCGCACGTGCAATTGTGGACTTATCAGGCCGAGCCACGGACCCGCATCCCAGGACTGATACACCCCATCGCCGCTGGCCCAACTCGTGCGAACGTAGACAAGCTTCAGCCCGAACGTGGTGTCCTCCTCATAGCCGTAGGCGACCACGCCGTGAATACCGGGATTGAGCCGCGTCGAGCCGGCCAGGCGATAGGTTTGGTTGGAGTTCTGCAAGAAA
>CAZZAQ010000016.1:0-3911 GCA_964652165.1 uncultured Bifidobacterium sp. | reverse complement strand
CGGCGACGATTTCCGACTTGAGATTTTCCCAGGTGAAGCCGGCGCCGGGCGGCACATGAGGATTGAATTCGGCGAGTTGCGAAAACACGTCCGCGTCGTTGCCGCGCCATTTCGCCCAGGCCTTGAGGCCGGACTGCATGTCCACCGCGTTGGTGAAATTCACTCGCCGCTGGCCGTTGCTCTGCCAGTACACGAAGCAGTACGCGTCAATGTTGCCGTCGCACTCTCCGTTCATGTTGATGAATTTCCGCTGGCTCAACCCGATGAAATCCCCGATGCAGTCGGCCGCGTGTTCCGGCCGGCCGGCGGTGACGTACGGGTCGGCGTCGATGCGCTCGTAGTCCACGTAATAATCATCCGTGTGGCCGGGCCGGTTGGCCGGGCGCCCATCGAAGCCCGCCTTCGATGCCCACATCGAGCGGATGCCGACGTTTGCGCCAGCGCTGTCCACCGGTGCCAGGCCGCCCCCGGTCGGGCCGGTGTAGAACCCCGGCAGCCCGGTGCGATCCCAGTAGCCCATCAGGTTCCCGCACGCCGTGCCGAAGCAGCCGACGTACCACGAGTAATCGGGCAACCCGACGATGTACACGTCTTGCGCCCGCAAGGGGGAGGCGAGCGCCAATAACAAGCCGGCCAGCAGGCCGGACCAAATCGCAGAAACAAATCGCGTTGTTCTCATAAGCATTGCCTGAAGCGGAGGACAACAAATCCATACTATGAACCGGGACGCTTGGCCAGTCTTACCTGTCTGGCGGAACTGCGACGGGCGCAACTTAGTTTTGTGCAAACGAGCGCCTTCCCCGTTCTTACGCCTCACCCGGCCCTCCTCCACTTGGCAACGGCACATTGGTTTGATTTGGTTTGATCTGGTTTGATCGCGCTTAAGAAACCTGCGTCCATCTGTGGTTTCCATCCGCCTTCCGCGTTTCATTCGCCCGATTCAGGTTCATAGCTCAGCTTTCAGTTTGGGCTTTGGGACTTCGGGTTCCAAGTTCCGGGTTCCGGGTTCCGAGTTTTTGGCCAACTCGAAACTCGAAACTCGGAATTCGGAACCCGACTCAGGCCCGGCCGGCAGTTGCAACAAGTGTCGCGCACTGCCGCCAATATAAGAGACTCGCGCAGGAATAAAAGCGCCAAACGAGCGAAACGAGCGAAACGAGCGAAAAAATGGCGCCGTGGGCGTTGGATCGACCGAGTGAGCCTTCCCTTACCCGAAGCTCAACACCCAATTCGACTGCCGACTCCGGGATCGAAGGGTGGGGATCGGGTATGGCAGACGAATTGAAGCAGACGAATTCAGCATCTGAAATTCAATTGGCCGGGGTTGGGTGCAGGAATCGATTTCGGTCTCTTCTGCGAATTCAGCCCGCGGCCTCACGGTCGCAGCGACGCCACCAAAACAAAAACTTTCAGAACGGCCGGCTCTCGCCAAAGGCGTACAGGTGCTCCGCGGTCCGCACGTAAAGGTTGCCCTCGACGATGGCGGGCGTGGCCATCACTTGCGCCCCGAGATCGTTTCGGGCCGCGACCTTCAGCGTGTCACCGGCCGCCAGCACCGACACAACGCCTTTTTGGGAAATTGCATAGATCTTCCCTCCACCTGCGACGAGCGAGGCGTAGTAGTCGCCCGGCGCGTCGAGCCGTTCGTCCTGGTAAAGCACGCGGCCGGACTTCGCCTCGTAACACGAGGCCAGCCCGCCGTTCTTCACGGTGTAGAGCCGGCCGTCGTGGAACACCGGCGAGCAGACGTAAGGGAGGCTGCGCGTAGCCTTCCACGCCATGTGGGATGTGGTGACGTCTCCCTTTCCGCCGGGGCGGATGGCCAGCACGGCATTGCCGGCCTTGGCGAACATCTCGCGCATCATCTCGTACTCCTCGCGAACGACCTGGCCGTCCTTGTTGACGTCCATCTGGCTGAACCGGTCCCGCAGCGGCCCGGCGGGGATCTCCTCTTTCTTGAACCGCCCGTCGTGGTCCGCGTCGTGCTGGCGGGCGAACGGCTCATACGGCTCGAGGGTGATGCGGTCGCCGGGGTCCGAACCGATGTTCCAGCTCGCGCTGAACAGCAGTCCGTCGCCGGCGCAGGGCGAGCTGTTGGCCACGCGCGACGTGCCGGTGAAGCTCCAGCGCTCGGAGCCGTCCTTCAGGTTGTAGGAGCGCAGCCAGATCGAGCCGGGCACAACGATCTCCTCCCCGCCCTCGTGCCGCCAGACGAACGGCGTCGCGAAACCTCGGCGAAACTCGGATCGCTCCGCGCGCCACGCCTGTTTGCCCGTGCGCTTGTCAAGGGCGAGCAGGTAGGACCCGTCGTCCTGATCGCACAGCAGGATCAGCAAGTCTCCGGCAAGAATCGGCGACGTGCCGGTGCCGAACTCGACCACCGGCGGGGGAAGCAGCTTGCGCCACTGCTCGCGGCCCTCGAAGTCGTAGGCAATCAGCCCGAATGAGCCGAAGTAGGTGAAGACCGCTTTGCCGTCTGTCGTCGGAGTCGATGATGCCGGACCGCCGATGCGGTGGGAGGACTCGATTTTGTCCGCGGGCGCGGCGCTCCGCCAGAGGATTCGCCCGCTGGCGCGCTCGAGACAAAGCGTCTCCAGCTTCCCGTTCTCGAATCCGGTCAGAAAAATCCGCGAACCCCAGACGCACGGAGACGAATGGCCGGAGGGCAGCGCGGTCTTCCAAACCACATAGGTCTCGGGCCCGAAATGAACGGGCGGATGGGCGTCGATGGCCACGGCGTTTCCGCCCGGCCCGCGAAACTGGGGCCACGCCGGCTCGGCCGCCCCGGAGCGGCTGGAGTTGGCGGCCAGGGCGAAGACCGACCAAGCCGCCGCCTGAAGTATCGTTGAGCGCATTGGAGTCGGGCGCACATCAAGCCGGGTCCAAGCCAGGCCGTCAAGGCGGCGCATCCCTTCGGCGCTGCAGTGGGCGCAACGTGATGCCCGCACTGGGGCGCGGCTGTGTTTGCCGGAACAGCCGCAGCGCATTGAGAGGTTCAGCACCTGTCGAATTGGGTTTAGGCTTGTAGCGCAGGCTGCCCAGCCTGCTGTTTCGCGGGTTGCCAACCCGCGAGGCTGCCAGCCGAACGGACCGTTGGTGAGCAAGCACGACCTTCGCCGACTGGCAGTCGGCGAAACAGCAGACAGGGCTGTCTGCGCTACCCGCACCGCGTGGCTGGGACGCAGGCGGACCGAAGCCGTACGCGGCGGCTGAACTTCGCGACAGCCGCGCTCGTTCCGAAGGAAACGTGGTTATCAGGCTCAACGCTTCTCGATGCGCTCGCGCAACGGCGCGAGGCGCGGGTCGTTCGGGTTCAACTCCGCGGAGCGGCCCAGATGGTGGAGCGCGTCGGCAGTCTGGCCGGCGCGGTGCAACTCCTCGGCCAGCGCCAGGTGCGTCTCCGCGTCGCCCGGCCTGCTGCGGAGCGCGTCGCGATAACTGGCGATGGCGCCGGTCGCGTTGCCGGCGCGCGACAGGGCGTAGCCGAGGTTGTAATGGGCCTGCGCGAAGTCCGGCTTCAACGCGATGGCGACCCGCAACGTCGTTGCGGCGTCGTCCCAGCGTTGCTGGCACAGCAGGGCCAGCCCGAGCTGCACCAGCCCGTTGAGCGAAGTCGGTTGCGCCGCCAGATGCCGGCGCAAGGCCTCCTCCGCCTCCGGGCACCGCCGCTCCAGCGAGCGCAGGCGACCGAGTAGCAGCAAGCCATCCAGATCGTCCGGGAACAGTTGTAAGTAGTTTGCCACCGCGGTTTCGGCTTCCTTCAACCGCTGCTGTATGAGCAAGCCATTGGCCTGGTCCTGGAGCTTCTGTCGATCCGCCCGGCGGCCTTGCACTTCGCGCAGCCACGGGTCCGGCCAGTCAAACGGCCGTGGCATCGCCGCCGCGCGGCGGGCGAGCGCCGCGGCCGATGC
>CAZZAQ010000015.1:12687-17390 GCA_964652165.1 uncultured Bifidobacterium sp. | reverse complement strand
CCCTACCAAAGTTGGTACCCGCATCCATATAATCACTATGTTCCTGGGCAGGGTTATTACCACGGCGGGTCTTGGACGCCTGAACCGGCCACCCATACCACGACGGCATCGAGGCCGACGCCCCAAGCCGCCCACCTCGCCAGCGCGCAGCATCACAACGCCACCCGAAGCACCGCGGGCGCCACCCGCGGCGGCTTCGGCGGCTCCTCGCGCAGCGGTATCTCCTGATGCAACGCCAGGCCATTTCGCCCCGGCTCGACTGGCGCGCGAAGGTCGAGGAGGTCGGGCTTACGTACCATACCCACGAGGACGGGCCGTATTGGGACGAAACAGCCTACTACCAGCTCACTGCGCGTGAAGTCGACGAACTGGAGGCCGCCGCGAACTCTCTCCACGCCCTCTGCCTCGAAGCCGCCGGCGCGGTTGTCGAAAACGGCTGGTGGGATCGGCTCGCGATCCCAAAGGCCGCCGTGCCCGTCATCCAGGCTTCGTGGGACCGCGATGACTTCAGCCTCTACGGCCGTTTCGATCTCGCCTACGACGGCGCGCGCCCGCCCAAGCTTTTGGAATACAACGCGGATACGCCGACCGCGCTCCTCGAAGCGTCAGTCGCGCAATGGTTCTGGCTCAAGGACAGCTTCGCCGCCGCCGACCAGTTCAACTCCATCCACGAACGACTCATCGACGCGTGGAAACAACTCGCGCCTCCGCGCGTTCATTTCGCCAGCGTGAAGGACCATCCCGAGGACGAGCAGACCGTGCTTTATCTCCAGGACACCTGTCACCAGGCGGGCTTCGACACGCGCCGTCTGGCGATCGAGGACATCGGCTGGAACAAGCGCTTGGGCCGATTTACCGACGTCGAGGACGAACAGATTGAGACGGTGTTCAAGCTCTACCCGTGGGAATGGATGTGGCACGAGGAATTCGGCGCGCACCTGGCCGCCGAACCGGCCCGCTTCATCGAGCCCGCCTGGAAGATGCTGCTGAGCAACAAGGGGCTTCTGCCGATCCTCTGGGAGCTGTTTCCAAATCACCCGAACCTGCTTCCCTGCTTCGAATCTCCTGACCCGCTCGGCGGCAACTACGCCCAAAAGCCCAAACTCAGCCGCGAAGGCGCCAACATCGCGCTCGTCGAGAACGGCGCGCCCGCCGAGAGCACCGACGGCGAATACGGCGAAGAAGGCTTCGTCTATCAGGCGCTTGCGGACCTGCCCGACTTCGGCGGGAATCATCCCGTGATGGGCGTCTGGATCGTGGACCACGAAGCCGCCGGCCTGGGCATCCGGGAAGACCGCCGGCGCATCACCGGAAACCTCAGCCGCTTCGTGCCGCATTTGTTTTGATGAAAATTCGTTCTATCCGCTGCGCGGGTCTGCGAGGCGCCACGCCCGAGGGCGGGTGGAGCCATGAGCTGAAGCCGGACGATTGCGTGCACACGCTGGTGGCGGTGCAGACCGATGAAGGTTTGACCGGCGTCGGCAGCGTGTTCACCAGCGATCATTTGGTTCGAGGGGCGTTGAAGCTTCTTGAGCCGTTGCTGCTGGGCGAACACGCGCTCGAACCCGAGCGCGTCACCGAGAAGCTCCACCAGCACACTTTTTGGCAAGGACGCGGCGGCTCGGTCACGCACGCGATCAGCGGCATCGACATCGCGCTGTGGGACCTGCTCGGCCAGGCCACCGCCCAACCGGTCGGCCGGTTGTTGGGCGGGCGCTACCGCGCGCGCGTTCGGCCTTACGCCTCGGTCCTGATGGAGGAGCCGGAGCCGCTGGCCGAACGGCTTCGCTCGATCCAGGCGCAGGGATTCCGCGCCTTCAAAATCGGCTGGGGCCCATTCGGCCGTCGCAACAACGCCTGGGACGAAGCCGTCGTGCGCGCGGCGCGCGAGGCGATTGGCTCGGACTCGCTTTTGATGGTCGATGCGGGCGGCAGCAACGCCTTCTGGCCGCAAGGCTACAACTGGGCGCTGCGCACTTCGGAGATGCTCGCGGACTACGACGTCACTTGGTTCGAAGAGCCGTTGTCGCCGGACGCGTTGCAAGACTACGCGCGATTGCGCGAGCACAGCAAAGTTCCCATTGCCGGCGGCGAAGTGCTGACGCGCCGCCAGTCGTTTCAGCCGTGGCTCGAAGCGGGCGCGTTCGACATCGTGCAGCCGGATGTCACCAAGGTCGGCGGCATCAGCGAGGAACGGCGCATCGCGTGGATGGCGCGCGAGCACGGCGTGCGATTCATTCCGCACGGCTGGAACACTGCGGTCGGCCTGGCGGCGGACCTGCAATTGGCCTCGGCCTTCCCGGACACGGATTTGGTCGAGTATCTGAACGGCTCGCCCTTCATCGACGAGATCGTGGCGGAGCCATGGCGACTGGACGCGGACGGCATGTTGGCGATCCCTGACACGCCCGGCCTCGGCTTGAAACTCAATCGCGATGCCGTGTCGAAATACACGCACGGCGAACGGCTGTTCGATTGATGCATGGGGCTGACGGGCACGTATCCAGGGTTGCGTCCGCTGTGAACCTGGTTAAACTTCGACACATCATGAGCACACGAGAAGCCTTGATTCAGGAGATCAACAAACAGCCCGAAGCGCTGCTTCGCAAGGTGCAGCACTTCATGGCCTTTCTCGTTGAACAGCGCAGCCGCGAAAGCGCGGCTAACGGCTGGCCGGAACGCTACTTTGACCGCACCGTCGGCGCTTTTGCCGGCGAACCGTTGGAAAGACCCCCTCAATTGCCGTTCGAGCAGCATGAGGAGTGGTGATGGCCTGGCTCCTCCCTGAGACCTGCCTCGTCAAGGCCGTCGTGGAAAGGGGCTGACGTTTGCCCCGCCCGCGGGGAACCAGGCTTGTCTATTCACTGTCGGGCAGCTATCGTTCCGCCATGAGCACGTTGCAGGAAATCAAGGACGCCATCCCCAGGCTCACCTTGGAGGAACGGGCGGAAGTGGCGCGGTGCCTCCACCTCTGGGATGACGACGAATGGGATGCGCAGATGAAGCGCGATCTCGCCGCCGGCAAACTCGACAAGCTGCTCGCCAGGGTGGATGCCGACATCGCTCAGGGAAATCTCTCCGAGCTTCCGTGATTGCCCGGACGAACGCGGATTTCTGGGCGTGCTTCAATGCGCTCCCGCAGGACATTCAACGACATGCACGCGACAGGTTTCGCCTCTGGCGGGAGGACGCTTTCAACGCGAGCCTCCATTTCAAGCCGCTCTTTGCAGATGTCTGGTCGGTGCGCGTGAACCAAAGCTACCGCGCCTTGGGCCGACGGCGTGGAAATCTCATCGTATGGTTCTGGATTGGAACCCACGCGGAGTATGACCAACTCCTCAAGCGGCTGTAATTTCCCCCGTTGGCTGCTCCTCGAGACCCGTGTCAGCAAGGGCCTCTTGGAGATGGGGTGAAGTTCGCCCCGCCCGAATCCCAACGGGATTCCATCATGAAGCCCAGGGTTGCGAGGAACGAGCTACCCTGGGTGAACGGAACGGAACAGTCTCCTACCCCAACGGGGTTGCGTCACGTCCGACGCACGCGGACTCAACCCCTTTCAGGGTTGGAACCTGACGCGCCCGGCCTCGGCTTGAAACTCAATCGCGAGGTGGTGGCGAAATACACTCACGGCGAACGGCTGTTCGATTGACGTATCGGGCTGCTCGCGTCGACGCGTTGCCGAGCCGATGTAACAAGTCTTGCGTGACGCGGTGAGACCCAACTTCTGGGAACCCCGTTTTACAGCTTGTGGTTCAGCTTCGCTGCCAACCCATTGACCGCTTCGGATTCGGATTTTTTGAACACCGTGTCGAAGTATGCAAGCCATTCGCGCTCGGACGATGCGTGGGCCTTGGCAGAATCAAGAAAAGTCACTGCCTTCGTTATTTTATCCTTGGCCTCTTTCATTCGCTGCAACTCCGCCTCAAAACCGGGCGGCTTGAGGAATTCCAACGCCCGCTTTTGAATGCTAAACGCGATCAGTTGATCGATGAACAAAGTTGCCTGCGCTTCATGCTGGCGGCCCAGTTCGAGACAGGCTTCCGCCGTGGCACGGTCGAGTGTTGGATCGTTGAGCAATTGTCTTCCGACGATTGAGATTTCGGTGCTCAAACCGAGAGTTCCAATCGCCAGCATCGACGCGGTGTAACGGGGATATTTCGTGGTAAGGGCCGCCTGAGTCACGCAGCGGCGCAACTCGGAACCGTGAAGCCTGAGCGCGGGTTTCTGCATCGCAGCTTTTACGGATAGTTGCGCGGCATTGGTGTCGCCCTGCTTCAGTTGAACATAGGCACGCAGGCACAGAGGCAGACCATTCTCGGGTTCAAGTCGTTCGAGTGTGGCCAGCACCTGAACCAAGTCCGGAACGCCATTGGCGCCTTTAACTGGATTGGCAATCTCGCGGACCAGATGGTTTGCAACGCCCGTCAAAACCACTGGATCATTTGAGCCACGCAATAACGCTTCGCGAATCAGCGCCGGGATGCTTTCGTCCCCCACTCTGGACTGCAACGCCGCGCCTACGAGTTCATGCGCGTTTCCTTTCGCCCGAATCACTGCGATGTCTCGGGGCAAAAACATAGCTGCCTCGAAGACGGCGACTTGGGCGTTCAACTTCTTCTCGTCCTCCAACATTCCCGGGCCCAGCCGGCGGAAATCAACGAAGGTCGGTGGATGCGGTGGCGAGTATCTACAACCGAACGACG